>CAZJKY010000085.1:0-3411 GCA_964546915.1 uncultured Gammaproteobacteria bacterium
CCGTCTTTAAGGGATTTTCTATCAGTAATTTTTCGATTTGATTGAAGCCTTCAAGATAAAGACCGTTTCTTTCTTGAGGATTAAACATTTTGGCCGCTAGATTTTTTTCTTCTAAGTTTGGTTGTAAATAAAGACGATTATCAGGGTCCAACCAATAGTGAAAAAGAATAGAGACTGGTTCATCTCTAATTACTTCATTAACATAACTGTCTAAATGTTGTTGAAATTCAAACTTTCTTTCTTGAGGAGTAAGGCCTTTAAAACGAAGTGTTTGAAGACGCGAGTCAATCCCAAATTGTTTTAGTTCCGACGATACCATAATCGTCCCTGCTCGGGGTCAGGTACCATTCGATACCTGATTGGCTTTGGATGGTCTCGGACTATAACCGTTGCGGCACAGTGGCTGATTTTCACAGCCTTCCCATGATCAAAGCCAATTAATAAAATTACTAAATCTCTTTTAATTTTTTCTTAAAGTAATCAACGTAAGGAATCGCGGAAGGATTTTCTCCGTAAAGAAGTGATAGATACATTGTTAAATAATTTCCAAAAGCCATTAACTCAAATGCTTGTTCAACTTTATTTTGTCCCTTTAATTCATACCATAATGTTTCTATATTATTTTTCTTAACCACTTTTTTGGTAATCAAAAATCTCTTCTGAATTGATGAAGAAAATAGTTTAGAAAAAAAGAAAATAAAAACGGCGATTTTTTTTAGTTCCTGAGGATTTTTTAATCCTTCCATCAAATGATGGTTTAACTCGGGAATAATTCTGAATGAAGAAATTGACTTGGCCGTTTCATTAGTTTGATTAGCAATCGCGTTTCCTACCCCGGTTAAAAATTCTGAAACAATATAATAAGGATATTTATTAAATATTTTCTTTGCCATTTGTTCCGCTTCATTTTCTATTTTTTTGATTTCAATATTATTAATTGCAGAAATAATTTCATTTTTTTGATAATTTATAACTTCTAAATTTAATAACAACCCTAATATTCCACCTATCAAATAACCAAAACCAACTCTTGGTTGACCTGATGGATTATAGACCGGATCAAAAAAATAACCCGGAGCATTTATATTATTAATAAATTCTTTTAATTCTCCTCCCGTTGAAATTCCAATAATTTTAGCTTTTTTTTCATAAGCTTTTTGACCGGTGACAAGAACTTCTTCAGTTGTTCCAGAATAAGAAGATAAAATCACTAAAGTGTTATCATCAACAAACCCAGGTAGATTATAGTCATCATTAATTAAATAGGGAACTTTTATTTCTTCTTTAAAAAGTTCTTTAATAATATAATGAGGAAATCTTGACCCACCCATTCCACAGGCAACAATATTTTTTATTTGATGATATTCTTTCGGTAAGCTTAACTTCAAAGATTCTTCAAGTGAATCTTTAATTTGTTCTGGAAAAAAATTAATCGATTTTAACACCTGATCATTAATATCAATCATAGAGTTTAATCATATTCAAAAATCCTGTATAATTCAAGATGATGAAAAATAATAAACTGCGAACTTATTTTTACGCTCTTCGTATTAATCATTGGGTAAAAAACTTGGTGGTTTTTACGGCGATTATCTTTACTGGCCAGCTTTTTAATTTAGATCTTTTATTAAAATCATTTAATGCCTTTTTTATTTTCTGTTTATTATCTTCAACTTCTTACGTCTTAAACGATATTATTGATTATCCTTTTGATCGAGAGCATCCAATAAAGAAATTCCGACCAATTGCCTCCGGTGATCTTTCGATGCCTGAAGCAACTTTTATTGTCTTTGTTTTAAGTTTAGTTTCTTTAATTCTCGCCTTGTTTTTTTCCTTACCGTTTTTTTTCTTAAGTTTATTTTTTATTTTTCTCCATTTTTTCTACTCGTTTACCTTAAAAAAACAGCCGGTCATTGACATTTTTACTATTTCTTTTTCTTTCATGATTAGAACTTTCGCCGGCGAAGTGGCGACTGGATTTCATATTCCGATCTGGCTTTTGTTAACCATATTCTTTGGTTCTCTTTTTATGGCCGCTGTCAAACGCCATGCCGAACTGGTCGCTCATGGAACCAAAACCCGTTTATCTTTGTATCGCTATAAAGAACATTTTTTAGACTTTTTAACCTATACTTTTGGCACCGCGACCATCATTGCCTATGCCACCTATGCCTATGTGGAAAGACCACCTGAAATAAAAACACCTCTTAATGCTTTTATTAATCAATATCTGCCTGGTTTTGAAGGAAGAAAGTGGTTGATGATTACCATTCCTTTGGTGGTTTATGGAATTTCCCGTTATGCACAACTTTTATATGAAAAAGCAGAAGGGGAAAGGCCGGAGAGAACTATTACCACTGATATTCCATTAATAGTGACTATTGGTCTCTGGGGGATTATTGTAGTCAGCTTAATCTATCTTTTGTAGGTTATAAACGATTGACATTCCGACAAAAATAATAATAATTATAACAATTATAATTTTTATAATATTTATATGAAAAACCAGGATTCAGAAAAAAAACAGGCGGTGACAGCGGCGATTGATCAGATTCAAAAACAGTTTGGCCGCGGTTCAATTATGAGATTGGGGCAATCTACCGTTGTCCCGGTTGATGCCATTTCTACTGGCATTCCTACCTTAGATACGGCTTTAGGCGTCGGCGGAATTCCACGCGGCCGAATCGTTGAGATTTTTGGGCCTGAGGCAGCCGGAAAAACCACTGTTTGTCTTTCAATTATTGCCGAAGCGCAAAAAGCCGGTGGAGTAGCGGCTTTTATTGATGCTGAACATGGTTTAGATCTATCTTGGGCAAAAATTCTTGGTGTCAAACTCGAGGATCTTTTGGTTTCCCAACCTGATACCGGTGAACAGGCTTTGGAAATTGCAGAAACTTTGATTAGATCCGGTGGAATTGATTTAGTAGTTGTTGATTCCGTAGCAGCTCTTGTCCCGAGAGCAGAAATTGAAGGCGAAATGGGAGACGCTCAGATGGGCCTTCAGGCGCGTTTAATGTCTCAAGCTTTAAGAAAATTGACTGGAATTGTCTCTAAATCAAAAACCACAATTGTTTTTACCAATCAGTTGAGATTAAAAATTGGGGTATTTTTCGGTAATCCTGAAACCACGCCGGGCGGCTTGGCTTTGAAATTTTATTCCAGCATCCGGATGGATGTTAGAAAGATTGAAACTCTAAAAAGAAATAACCAAGTGTATGGCGTTAGGATTCGAATTAAAGTAATTAAAAATAAAGTGGCGCCGCCTTTTAAAGAAGCCGAGGTAGTAATTATTGCCACTGGGATAGATAAAGAAGAGGGGATAATTGATGCGGCGATTAACGCCGGATTATTAATCAAAAGCGGCTCGTTTATCAAATATGGTGAAAAAGTCCTGGGCCATGGAAAAGAAGA
>CAZJKY010000086.1:0-3387 GCA_964546915.1 uncultured Gammaproteobacteria bacterium
AACCTGGAAATAATTAAAAAAATCTTCCATATTATGGGCAAAGACGAATCACAAATTGAGTTTGTTAAAGACCGTCCTGGCCATGATCGCCGCTATGCGATTGATTGGTCAAGAATTAATAAAGAATTAGGTTGGAAACCTGAACATAATTTTGATGAATATCTAAAAATAACAGTTGATTGGTATATTAATAATAAATCTTGGTGGGAGAAAATAAAAACTGGGGAGTATTTGAAATATTATAAATCTTAATACAGTTCAACACGTTAACTTGTTAACGCGTTAACGGGTTAACGGGTTTTCAACTGATTTTTTATGATTAAAATTGCTCTTACCGGTGCTGATGGTTTAGTCGGTTCACGCATTGTTGAACTTCTTAAAGGCGACTTTGAGTTCATTCCTATTCCTCAATCACAAATGGATATCACCAATCGCAATCAAGTTTTTAACGTTTTAAAAAATTTGGATTTTGGTCTTTTTTTCCACTTAGCCGCCTACACTAATGTTCCTGGAGCTGAAACGGAAAAAGACTTAGCTTTCAAAATCAATCGCGACGGAACTAAAAACGTTTTTGAAGCGGTTGTCCAAAAACAAAAGAAATTTATCTATGTTTCCACTGATTTTGTCTTTGACGGCATTAAACCTGCCTGCCGGCAGGCAGGTCCGCCTTACTTTGAGGACTCCCAACCTAATCCAACCTCTGTCTATGCCGCCTCAAAATATGAAGGAGAAAAGATCGTTAAGGATCAGGCTATGATTGTGAGAATCTCCTATCCTTACCGGGCTAACTTTGAATTAAAAAAAGATTTTTTTAGAATCTTCAAGTCTTATTTGGAAAATAAAAAAACTTTATCAATGGTCACTGACTCTTTGATGATTCCGACTTTTATTGATGATATTGCTTACGGATTTAAATATCTTTTTAACAATTTTTCTTCGGAAATCTTTCATTTGGTTGGGGCTGATTCTCTCTCACCTTATAATGCTTGTCAATTGGTCGCGGAAAAATTTAATTTAGATAAATCTTTGATCGGAAAAACTACTTATGAAGAATATGTTAAAGGAAAAGCTCGACTTCCACAGTTTGCCACCATCAAAAGTAAGAAAAATAATTTTTATAAAATGAAAACGTTTGAGGAAGGACTGGAAGAAATAAAAAAACAGTTGTAGAATAAAACCTTATGACAATTACAGTCGTTGGACATGGTTACGTCGGTTTAGTGACCGCTTGCGTTTTTGCCGACTTTGGCAATCATGTTTGGGTGATTGGCCACACTAAAGAAAAAATTGTTCGCTTAAAAAACGGTGATTCAATCATTTATGAACCGGGTTTAAAAGAACTGTTGCAAAAAAATCTCCAGGCCAAAAGAATTTCCTTTACCCTAGACTACGAAAAAGCTATCCCTGAATCGGAAATAGTCTTTATTACCGTTGGCACTCCTCCAAAAGAAAATGGCGAGACAGACTTAACGAGTGTTGTTGATGTTGTCCGAAAAATTGCTAAAAATCTGAAAAAAGGTTTTACTGTTGTCTCCTGCAAAAGTACGGTTCCGGTCGGCACTAATAAAAAAATTGAAATTATCATAAAGAGACATAAGCCAAAATCAGCCGAGTTTAGCGTTGCCTCTTGTCCGGAATTTTTGCGTGAAGGAACCGCTCTTCATGATACTTTAAATCCGGATCGGGTCGTTATTGGATCTGAATCGAAAAAAGCCATCGAACTTTTATTACAGCTTCATCAATCAATCAACGGCAAAAGAGTAATCACCAATCTTGCTTCGGCCGAGTTGATCAAATATGTTTCCAATGCTATGCTGGCGACAAAAATTTCCTTTGCTAACCTAATCTCTTTATACTGTGAAAAGGTTAATGCTGATGTGGAAACGGTCTTAGAGGCAGTCGGTCAAGACATAAGAATTGGTCGTGATTTTTTATACCCGGGCGTTGGCTATGGAGGTTCTTGCCTACCAAAAGATGTTAAGGCCTTTATCAATATTGGTAAAAGTGTCAATATTAATACGGATTTTTTCAATTCGGTCGAACTGGTTAACTCAACTGTTCGCAAGAACTTTACTAAAAAAATTATCAATAATGCTCCTGGGAAAAAATTAGCCATCTTGGGATTAAGTTTCAAACCTAATACCGACGACGTCAGAGAAGCTCCTTCTCTTTATATTATCGACGATTTGTTAAAAGCCGGATTTGAGATAAAAGTCTATGATCCGGCCGCCACTGAAAATGTTAAAAAAATCATGGCTGATAAAATTAAATATGTCAAAGATCCTTATCAGGCCATTGAAAAAGCTGATGCTTTAGTGATAGTTACCGAGTGGAACGAATTCAAACAGATAGATTTATCTAAAGTTAAAAAGCTTCTTAACCAACCATATATCTTTGACGGTAGAAATATCTATTTGACTGAAACGATGAAAAAGTTGGGTTTTAAATATTTTTCCATCGGCCGCCCCTCATGAAAATACTAATTACCGGTGGAGCTGGTTTTATAGGCTCTCACTTAACCAAATTTCATCTTGCTAAAAACAATCTTGTTACTGTCATGGATAACTTCATTACCGGAACTAAAAAAAATTTAGAATCAGAAAAAAATAATAAAAATTTAGAAGTCATTGAAGCTGATATTGTTAATTTTAATTTTTCTAATTTGCCAAGCTTTGATATTATTTATGACCTAGCCTCTCCTGCCTCACCTAAAGATTTTCAACAACTATCTTTAGAAATACTTAAAACTAATAGTTTCGGTTTAATAAATATTCTGGATTTTTTTATTAAAAGCAGTAGTAAAACTTTGGTTTTTTCCTCAACTTCCGAAGTCTACGGCGATCCCGAAGAGCATCCGCAAAAAGAAAGTTATTTTGGTCATGTCAATCCGGTTGGCCTTCGTTCTTGTTATGATGAAGGAAAACGGTTTGCTGAAGCATTAGTAATGGTTTATTTTCGTCGCTATAAAAAAAATGTCAGAATCGCGAGAATTTTTAATACTTATGGACCTTTTATGAAAAAAAACGATGGCCGGGTCGTCTCCAACTTTATCAATCAATCCTTAGAAAATAAACCAATAACAATTTATGGTCATGGGAAACAAACACGTTCTTTTTGTTATGTCTCTGATATGGTTGAAGGTCTTTATCTTTTAGCTACTACTCCAAAATTAGCCGGAGAAATTATTAATATTGGCAATCAAAATGAAAAAACTATTTTAGAAATTGCTGATATAATAAAAAAATTAACTCAATCTGAATCTAAAATTGTTTTTGAAACAATTGGCCAAGATGATCCGAAAAGACGCTGTCCTGATATTACCAAAGCAAAAAAACTTTTGAATTGGCAGACAAAAGTTAGCTTAGAACAAGGATTAAAACAAACTAT
>CAZJKY010000087.1:0-3332 GCA_964546915.1 uncultured Gammaproteobacteria bacterium
TAAATAATCACGAAGCAAGAATTGCTCATCTTGAATACGCTAATAAGTCATAGTTTTTACGCAAATCTAGCGAATTTTAAACTTTTATTCTATATCGTTTTAGTGTTTGTTTGCCATTTGGAAGCTTGGAAACTACTTCTAATTTCATGTTGGAAATATTCTGATGATAACGGCAAACACCGGCCGAGCAGGTGCCAAACAATAGTTCTCGCGTGACACTTGGACCAACTGAAGAATCAATCGTCCCGCTGACGCCTTCGTCCTTCCCATTGGTCTGATACATCAAGGTATAGGTGATATTATTTACTTTTTGTAAATTAGAAAGGGTGAGAATTAACGCTAGTCGATCGCGGCGAAGTTTTGGGGAAACAACCAGTCCGCTGGAAACTATCCGTTGTCCAGCCATCTTGCCAGTCTTTGTGAATCGCGGCAAAAGTTTTGCCTCAACGACACTGGTAAAAACGAAAGCTCCTCCGATTATCATTAGCAAAATAAATTTTTTCATATACAATTTATTATAACAGTTATGAAAAAAGTGGTAATCGTCATTATAGGAGGTTTTTCAGCGGCGTTAATTGTCACTATTCTTTTGACTCAAAAACCTAAAACCCCTATCTCTCCTGCTAAGGGCGTTATAAATAACGCCCCTACAGCAGACGCCTCATCACAGGCTCAATTAAAAACTTATGCTAATGATTCGGGCTTTAGTTTTAAATATCCCGAATCATTTCTCCTCACTGAAAAGAAAATTAACGATCAATCAATTTATGCCTGGGTTGAATTAACTCATCCTCAAAAAAAGGGAATCGTTTCAATAAAATTAGAAAGTTCTGATTTAGCAAAAATTGACGACTGGGTTGGGGCCGGGAAAATGAAAAAAGTCAAATTAGCCGATCTGGAAGGAAGAGAATTTACTGAAAAAGATAAGATAACCACGCTGGCTCTTGATCAGGGAGGAGTTTTAATCTCGATAACCGCTGATCTGTTATTACCGGTTCATCAACAAATTGTCTCTAGTTTTATTTTTACTCAACCTCCCCAGACAACCACTAATACCTCAGGAAATGGTGGAGGAGATATTATTTTTGAAGGTGAGGAAGTGATTGAATAACTAAGCAAGTCTCCTAATTTTAATTTGAAGAACAAGAATTTTTTAATTTTCTTTATCAAATTATCTCTTTGTATAGGAAAAAAAGAATTGTCATAATTAATTTGTGAAGGGTAAAATTCCCAGCGGGAAATAATATTTAGATTAACTTGGTTGCTTTTTAGAATCGCCGAATGGCTGCTGTCATTCTCCGGTTTTTCCAACCAAATAAAACCTTTCCCTTCTTTTAGATGCAAAGGAACAATAAATCTTATTTCATTATCGGTCCATAACTTAATGTCATTAATGGCGCCGTCTTTTGTCATTAATAAAGATAGATTATTCAAACGCCAACCGAAGTTATATCCTTGCAATATTACTTCCTGAGCGTAGGTGGTATTTTTAGGAATAATTTTAGTGATGACAAAATTTTTTCGCAGTTGATTTTGGTAGTCAAAGTATTGGTTAACCTTAAAAATAATTAATCCTGTTAATCCGATTATGAGAATAATAACGCTTAAAAAAATTGTGAGAGAGAAAGCTATCGAGATAATCAGACGCAGACTGTAACCAATTATTTTAATTATTGATTCTTTGTTGGGTGTGTTTGGTTGTGGTTTGTTAGGAATAATTTTTTTGCTTCCTTGAATAACTTCCATTATTGTCTTAGGCAATCTTAAAAATATATTATTAAAATTAAAAACAAATTTTGAGATGCTTTGGCTTAACTTTATTATTTCTTTTAAAACTAATTCTTTAAGATATAAAACGTTAAAACTATAAAAAAAATCCGTTATCTGAACTAATAGAAAAAAAAGAATTATGGAAGTAAATAACATTAATATGCTAAATAATCGGCCGGGAAACTGAAAATTTTTGATAATAAAATAACTCAAAAAATATGAAGAAAAAAGATAAATTATTAATTCACTTCTTGACAGAACTGGTTTGACTATTTTTCTAAACCCTAAAACCCCTAATATCCCTAAAATCCCAAATAATATCAGTATTAACTCATGATTCGACGTTGAAGAAATAATCTGTTCTTTAAATCGTGTTTCAGTGAAGATGGTTGGAAGAATCGTTCCCAAGATAAAATATCCACTGAACAAAATGCTAATAATAAAAATCACTATTTTCAGAATTTCTTTAGTGAAGCGGATAAGTGAATAAAAATATTTCATCTTTGTTTTAATTCCTTAATACTAATGAAAACTGCATAAGCAAAGAATAAAAACGATTGAATGACCAAATTTTCCGAAGTTTTTTCATATTTAAAATAGTCAAAAAGGGCCGTTAATACCATAAAAAATATCGCACCAATTATAGCTATTTTTGAATTAGCTAACCATATCAAGAGCGGCAGTATCGAAAAAAACAGTATTGTTGACGGATCGGAGTTTAAGAATTTAAAAAAAGAAAGATCGGTTCGTAAAAATAAAAAGACCGAGACTAAATAAATTATTGCAATAATTAGTTTTTTTTTAAAAGGTATCATAAAAAATCTTTGCTATAATATTAGCATATTTTACTCTCCTTGACAAATTTTCATAAAATAAATTATAATTCTTATAGTGATAGATTTTTATCATCAAAAGATTTATGGATTTTCAAACATTTAGATTAAAAGCCAAAGACTACCCCCTTTTTAAATACGTTGATCTGCTTAAATGGTTTCCTAACGATAATGAACAAACAATCAAGCAAAACCTAAAATTTTGGGTAAAAAAAGAACTGTTGGAAAGAATTATGAAGGGAATCTATAAGCTTAAGGAGACTGCGATCAAAGACGAGTTTTTACTTGCCTCATATCTTGATGAGAGCTCTTATATCAGTCTTGAATCAGCTTTATCTTTTTATGGAATGATTCCTGAATTTCCTTATTCAATAACATCAGTCACCACACAAAAAACAAAAAAATTTAGGACAAATTATGGAATTCTTTCTTATCGAAAGATAAAACCCGATTTATTTTTCGGGTTCAAACTAATCACCGGTAATAATTATTTATATCGATTAGCAACGCCGGAAAAAGCTCTTTTTGATCTTATTTATCTTAACCAGAGAGAAATAAAATCTCCTGATTATTTCAAAGAAATGAGATTATCTTTGCCTAATGATATTTCCTGGAAGAAGCTATCATCTTTGCTTTCTCATCTTAAAAATAAAGTTATTATTTTACACATTAAATCTTATGCAGATAGTCAATAAAGGTCTATGGGAACAGATTTTATCAGAAGGGCAC
>CAZJKY010000088.1:0-3258 GCA_964546915.1 uncultured Gammaproteobacteria bacterium
CCCTAAAAATTTACGATACTCCCAGATTGTTAGCGGATTTTCGCCGAGTGATTTACATCCCCCTCTTTATTATCTTTTCATGAAATTATGGACTAATTTTTTTGGCTATTCGGAAATTGCTTTACGAATGCCGTCGGTTTTGTTTAGTTTGCTAACGGGCTATGTTATTTATTTAATTGGCGGAGTTTGGGCGGCTGCGTTTTTTCTTTTTAATCCATTGATTGTTTACTATTCACAAGAAGCTCGCATGTATATGATGACGACGCTTTTTCTAACGGCGGCATTATATTATTTTTTAAAAAACAGAAATATAATTCTTTTTAATTTATTTATTTTTTTATCATTGCTAACCTTTTATGGATCGATTTTTTTAATTGCGGCAATGTTTATCTATTTGCTTTATAAAAAACAATATAAGATGTTTTTTGTTTCTTGTTTTTTGTTCCTTGTTTCTTTTGTTTTAATCAGTCCTCTACTTTATCAGCAACTAGTTAATTCAAAAATCGCTTTGAGTAATATCACTAATTGGACTTTAGTTTTAGGAAAAGCAAACATTAAAAATCTACTTTTAATTCCAATCAAATTTTCGATTGGCAGAATTAGTTTCTACCCGAAGTGGCTGTATTGGGGAATAGCTGGAGCGTGGACAGGATTTGTTTTGTTTACAATAAAGACAGTCTTAAATAAGACAGTCTTTATTAAGACTGTCTTTTATTTAAACAGTTTAAGAGTTAAGGAGTTAACCCACCTTCGTCAAGACTTCGGTTGGCAAAGCGAGTTAGAACAAGAAATTATTGTTATTCCCTATACAGCTGATATCTATGGATTGGATTATAAAAAAAGTTTAAGTAAAAGTGGATATCAACAAAAAGAAATAAAGAACTTTCGTGAGCTATCTTTTGAGATTTGGGGAAGAAGGTAACTTTTTATATTCGTAAATTGAAGCAATTGTAGTAATACTTGTACCAACAATAAAACCTAAGGTTAGGACATACACAGGGGCCATGACTCCAAAACGAGGAATCAGTAAAAAACTGCCAGCCGAAACAACTACCAGAAAAACAATATTGGTCCATAAGATATAGATAGGTTTTTTAATAGTATAAAGAATAAAGAGATATGGTATATTGCCGAGGATACTGATTAAATACGGAATACTTAATGTTCTGGTAATTGAAGCTGCTTTAATAAATTTTTCCGTAAAAAATAATTTAAAAATAATATCCGGAGTTAAAAAAAGCAATATAAAAATGCCGGCAGGCATAATTAAATAATAAAAACCGGTTTTTACTTGATGACGAACATCTTCCTTGGTTTTTAGATGAGAAAATTGAGGAGACAGAACTTGAGTGATGCTGACAATGGCCATAGTGACCGTTAAGATAATTTTTTGGGCTAAGCCATAATGGCCGATTTGAGCTGATCCGGGAAAGAAAAAAGAAAGGAGAAATAAATCCATTCGGGACGCCAGATTAAAAAATTGAGTAGCGATAAAAAAAGTCAAAGTATATTTAAGACGAAAGCGTTCTCTATTTATTTTAGATTTTATAAAAAAGTCCAATCGCTCTCTTTTTTCGTAAAGAATTAAGATAAAAAAAACCATCGGGCCAACAATACCAAAAACAAAGATAACCGTTCCTACATATAATCGACCAGCTAAGGCAAATCCAATGATAACAACTGTCTTAACAACGTTGGCGATTAGAGAATATAGATTAGCTTTCAGGAATTTTTTTGACGCAAAAAGAATGTTAAGAAAAAAATTACTCCAGATAAAAAACAAAACCGAGATTGTAGTCACATACAACTCCCATTTCGGAGCATTAGTTTTAAAAAATACTTTATCAAGAAAAGGAAAGGTAACAAAAAGAATGGCAATGATAATCAATGAGAATAAGGTTTGATAGACAAAAATAGTTTTAATAAAAACATAAATATCTTTCCTGCTCTTTTCAATTAACGGTGGAAGATAAGAATAAATAGTCGCGGTCGTGCCAAAATCAAGGACATTGGCTAAGACATAAGAGATACCTAAAAGAACACTTAAAACTCCGTATTGGGTTGGACTGATAATTCGTACTAAAAGAAAGGCAAAAAAAGCGATAAAAACAACATTAAGATAGTTCCCTATTGTATTAATGATAATATTTTTACTGGTAGGTTTTTTGATAAAGCTAAGAAGTCTTTGAATCATCTTACAATTATAATTGAAATTGAAAAAATCTGTTATAATTTATCCTAATATGGCAAAAACAGCACTAGTTACCGGTATTTTAGGCCAGGATGGGCCTTATTTAGCTAAGTTCTTACTGGAAAAAGGTTATAAAGTCTATGGATTGATCAGACGTTATTCTAATCCAAATTTTTCTAATCCTGACTATGTTGGAGTGACTAATGATGTTGATTTTGTTGAGGGGGATATGAACGATGAAGCTTCCTTGTTAAATTTGATTCGTACTTTACGTCCCGTTGAAGTTTATAATTTAGCCGCTCAATCTTTCGTCAAATCTTCTTTTGAACAGGCAAAATTAACCACAGAAGTCAATTCTTTAGGCCCATTATATCTTTTGAATGCGATTAAATTTTTTTCACCGACGACCAAATTTTATCAAGCATCAACTTCAGAAATGTTTGGCCTTCAGCATACTAATGGTTATCAGGATGAAAAGACGCCTTTTCACCCCCGTTCTCCTTATGGTGTCTCTAAAGTCTATGCTTATTGGATGACGGTTAATTACCGGGAGTCATACGGTCTTTTTACCTGTAACGGAATTCTTTTCAATCATGAATCCCCTATCCGTGGAATTCAATTTGTCACAAGGAAGATTACCGACGGAGTGGCTAAAATAAAAATGGGTTTAGCTAAAGAACTACGTTTAGGAAATCTCGATGCCAAGCGCGACTGGGGATTTGCCGGTGATTATGTTGAGGCGATGTATCTGATGATGCAGGAAAAAAATCCCGATGATTTTGTTATTGGAACCGGTGAGAGTCATAGTGTTCGTGAATTTGTGGAATTAGCTTTTAAACACGCTAAAATATCTGATTGGAAAAAATATGTTGTCATTGATCCCCAGTTTAAACGACCGGCTGAAGTTCCTAATCTTAAAGCCAGAGCTGATAAAGCAAGAAATAATCTTAACTGGAAACCAAAAGTGTCATTTGAAGAGTTGGTTAAAATGATGATGGATGCGGACTTGAAAAGATACAATAAGTAAATCCTAAATAATAAATCTCACACCAAACACACCCAACACA
>CAZJKY010000089.1:0-3230 GCA_964546915.1 uncultured Gammaproteobacteria bacterium
AATAATTTAGCAATTGGTCGAATAAATCTTATAGGGTTGTATAAAATAACTCCATCAAGATCGAAGCCGACTTTTAAAATTTTTTTCACAGATTCAATATGTTATCATAAAATCTTATGAAAGTATTAATTACGGGTGGGGCAGGTTTTCTTGGACTTCATCTTGCCCGATTATTTTCCAAAAATAAATACGAAGTTTATCTTCTTGATATTGCCGATTTTGACAAGAAAGAATATCCCTTAAACTGTCATTTTATAAAAGCCGATATAAGAAATAAAACTTTGATGTATCGATACATCAAAGGAATGAATTTTGTTGTTCATGCGGCCGCCGCTTTGCCTTTATGGAAATCTGAGGACATTTTTTCCACTAACATTGATGGAACAAAAAACGTTTTGGAGGCTTCGCTTAGAAATAAAATCAGAAGGGTTATTTATATTTCCTCAACCGCGGTTTACGGAGTACCAAAAAGACATCCGATATATGAAAATGATCCTTTAATCGGCGTTGGTCCTTATGGACAGTCAAAAATAGATGCAGAAGACCTCTGTTTTCAATTTATGAAAAGAGGACTACCCGTAACAATCATAAGACCCAAGACATTTTTAGGGACTCATCGTCTGGGAGTATTTGAAATACTTTTTGACTGGATTCACGATGGCAAAAAGATTCCGGTGATTGGTAATGGCAATAATCGTTACCAACTCTTAGACGTCGATGATTTAGTTGAAGTAATATATTTGTTAACCATAAAAAATTCTGATAAATATAATAACGCTTTTAATATCGGAGCGGAAAAATATACAACGGTAAAAAAAGATTTAGAAACAATGTTTAAAGTCATTAATTCCAAGTCTAAAGTATTTCCGACGCCGGCTTTTTTGGTTAAAAAAACGTTATGGATTTTTGAAAAATTAAAATTGTCTCCACTCTACCAATGGGTTTATGACACCGCCGATAAAGATTCCTTTGTCTCTATCAATAGGCTGATTACAACTTTAAACTGGCATCCAAAATATTCTAATTCCGATGCCTTGATCAAAGCTTACAAATGGTATTACAAAAATTATAAAGAAATAAAATCACGAGGAAGTGGAGTCACTCATACGGTTGGCTGGAAACAGGGGATACTGGGTTTATTTAAAAGATTCTTATAAATATGAATACTTATGATAGACATTTTGAATATTCCTTTTTTTTATAATTCAAGACATTTTGTTGCTGGAAGTCAAGAACTTACAAAAAGGTATATTAAAACAAATTATCGCGCCTTTAATTGTCACTCTATTTTAGATATTGGTTGTGGGACAGGATATTTTTCTAATTTATTTTCAAAAGACGAATATTTTGGAATTGATATTAATAAAAAATATATTGAGTTTGCCAAAAAGAAATATCCAGGTTATTGTTTCATTAAATCAGATATTTTAAGTTTTTCTTTTTTAAATAAACATTATGACTCTGCTATTTTAATAAGTGTTCTCCATCATTTAAGCGATACTGAAATTAAGAAAATTTTATTAAAAATTATAGATAAGATTAATAAAATTATAATCGTTGTAGATCTTAATCCCAAAACATCTTTATTAAAAAAACTGTTGATTAATTTAGATAGAGGAAAGTATATTAGAACAACAAACCAAAAGATTAAATTACTTACTCAATTTGGTAAAATCAAAAATATTGAAGATTTTTCAACGAGACTTGCTTCACAAACAGGAATAATTTTATTTCCTAAAAAAAATATATAAAAAAATGAATGAAACAGATGAAGAATTATTTCATGACCAATGGGCAAAGACAATAAACATATTAGATCTGGCGATTTTTCAGGCTTTTGAAGGACCGGTGTCGCCAGAATATCGTTTTGCTATTGAATTGTTAGGAAATATTAAAAACAAAAAAATCCTTAATCCAGGATGTGGGGCAGGTGAAGAATCGATATATTTAGCAAAAAAAGGCGGCAATATTTGGGCCGTTGATATATCGAAGGAGATGTTAAAAATAGTACAAAAATTGGCAAAGAAATTTAAAGTTTTGTCCGTGATAAAAATGTGCAAAGAGAATGTTGAACACCTAAGCTTTTCTGACAATAGTTTTGATTTGATTTTTGGCAACTCGATATTGCATCATATTTCACTTGACAAAGCTCTTCCTGAATTTTTTAGGGTTTTAAAAAGAAAAGGGAAACTAGTTTTTATTGAACCTCTTTCATATAATCCGGTAATTAATTATTATCGTAGACTTGCCAATCTAGTTAGAACACCAGATGAACACCCTTTAAAAATAAATGATATTTTAAAATTTAATAAATATTTTATTAATGTAAAACATTATGAATTTCATTTTTTAACTCTATTAATTTTTTGTTATTTTTTTGCAATTAAAAGAATTAATCCCAATAAAGATCGTTATTGGAAAAAAATTATTAAAGAAGGTGAAAAATATAAAAAGGTTTTTAATTTTCTTTATAATTTTGATAAATTAATATTTAAACTTTTTCCATTTCTTAAATTGTTTTGTTGGGTAACAGTTATAGAAGGATATAAAAAATGATAACTCGAACTAAAATATTTTTTTTATTGATAATATTATTTTCTTTCTTTTTAAGTTATTGGAAACTAAATAATAATCCGGCGGGATTTTTTTGCGATGAGGCATCTGTTGGGATTTATGCAAAGAATATTTTTAAAAACGGTAGAGATCGTCACGGAGAATTTTTACCCCTTTTTTTTCAAGGATTTAACTTTGATAATGTTAGTCCTTATCAAGTTTATCTTACAGTTCCTTTTGTTGGATTACTTGGTCTAAATGAAAAAGCAGTTAGATTAACTCCCGTTTTTTGGAGTATTGTAGAAATAATCATTTTTTATTTATTATTAAAAAAGATAATGCCAATAAGGTTTGCTTTATTTGGTACAGCTTTTCTATCTATTAATCCCTGGCACTTTCATATAAGCAGAACTAATATGGGAGATTATTATTCTTGGTCTCTATTAACTCTTGTTTCTTTATTTTTTTTAACAAAAGCCATTAAATCGAAAAAAAAATTATTATATATATTATTTTCATTCTTTTTAGGCTTGGCCACATATAGTTATTCGCCCGCTAGATTAATTACGCCAATATTATTTTTTTTAATCTTTTTAGTTTTCGTTTGCCAAAGAAAAAATAAAAAAATATTATTTTTAATATTAGTTTCGTATTTTATTACAATTATTCCTTTTATT
>CAZJKY010000090.1:0-3129 GCA_964546915.1 uncultured Gammaproteobacteria bacterium
TGTGTTGGGTGTGTTTGGTGGTTTTTGGAGCAGGGCAAAAGAGGAAAAAATAATGGATAGCAAGTAATAAATTACTGACTTAGAATTTTTTTCTTTATGGTTGGCGTAAAGATAAAAAAAGAATATTGAAAGGAATAAGAAAGCCAAAGACGGGGTTTCCGGCAAAATAACTCTGGAAAAAAATACAAAAAACGGGAAGACGGCATAAACAAAAGCTCCAAACATAGCTGATAGACGGCTACTTTCTTTAAGTAATAAATAATAAATAATCGCAATAATTATCAAAGAAAAAATTACCGTTGTTAATCTTCCCCAGACTTCTAAAGAAAAAATTGGCATCAGTTTATAAAAATAGGCGAAAATCGCGTTATAAATCGGGAACTCGACCATTCGATATCCTTGAGGATTATCTATGCCCGATTGGATATTGGAAAGATCGTCATATTTTGGATGAAATAAATCAAAGCCATTTCTAACGAAATTTCTCGCTACGGCCGCCGTGTCAACTTGGCGCCAAGAGTGAAAATCAGCTAAAGGAATATTAATTTTATAAAGACGGAAGATGAAGGCGACTATTAATATTAGCGTTAGAAAAAATAAATCAAGTCTTTTGAATTCATTACTTTTCATAAATAAAGTTCAAAGATCAAAAATCAAAGTTCAAAACTAAGTGTAAAGTTTAAAGATATTAGTTTTTTAACTTTGAAATAGTTTTTGATGTTTGCACTTTGAGACTTGAACTTAATTGGTAGTATCCAATATACAACCCTGCTATTGTCCAGAAAGTATAAGCAACTTTGGACGCTTCAAAAGCATCAATGTAAGAAGCATTTATAAAAAGGGCAAAAAAACCGAAAATAAATCCATAACCTATTAATTTATCTTTAAAGGAAAGTTTTTTGATTTTATCCCAGACTGTTTTCAATATAAGAAATAAAATATTCAAAAAAGCAATTGTGCCAAGTAATCCAAATTCTCCCAACCATCTGAAATAATCACCGTCAGTGGCTTCAGTAAGCGATGACGGGCCTGTCCCCAGTAAAGGGTTTTTCTTAAAGGCATTAATTGCCCTTGGCCATTCAATTTGAAAACGGGTAGCCATAGAAATATCAGAAACAACCGTATTAATCGGTTTAAGATTGGCTGACAAAGTTGCCATATATTTTTCTTCATCAGAAGAAGAAATTTCACCTGATAAAGTAGCCTCTCTTAGTTTTTCTTGGACAACTTGTTTTCTAAAGATATCCAGATTATCACCTGACTGGTCTTTTAATTTTAGATAAAAAGAACCGGCTGGTAGTTCTTTAGTGGTGATGGTTTGGCCGATGTAAACGGCACCGGTTCTATCATCAACTAAAATTCTTCTTATTTGAAAAGTTTTTAAAAATCTTTTGCTAATTTCGCCGGTCGTAAACATTAATCCAACAGTTAAAATTAAAACAAAAATTAAAAATTTAAATTTTCGTATAAATAATAAAAAAGTAACTGTAGCAACGAAATAGGCAATAAAGGATGATCGAGACGAGGTATAAAGAAGAATCAACAAAGCCCCAATAAACAAATAAAGATAGAAATTTTTCCCCTTAGCAAAATAAAAAGAAAGAATAACAGGGATTGCCATAACAAGATATATAGCCAGATCATAGTGACCGGCAAAAGTAGAGGAGATTCGCGCTTCGGGTGTTAGGTATAAAAGATAACCTTTAGCATATTCGGGATTCATTGTTTGGACAGCCGGAAAATTTAAAAATCTTTGACCCAGTCCATATAGAATTACTATCAAAACAGAAATAAAAAAATACGAGATGACCTGCCAGAAATCTTTTTTTGTTTTTATAACTGACGAAGCGATAAAAAACATAATTAAATATTCAACTCTTCGTAATGAATGTAAAAAACCTAAGTGAGGAAAAATAATAGTTTTTGAAATAAAGGTGTTCCAAAAAAAGGAGATAAAAACAGCTATCCAAAAAAAAGTAAAAGGCAAGATAAATTTTTTATTAAGGGAAACTTTTTTTCGCAAAAGTTGAATTAAAAATACAAAAGCCAATATTGCTAAGTAAAAATCGTCAAACCGGATTGCAACATAAGTGTAATTAACCATTTTAAAAGGAAGCTTCGGCCACAAAGGAACAAAGAATATGAAACCGATTAATAGAATTTTAACCAAGTTTTCGTCAAGTTGTTTAAGCCAGTTTAAAAGCTTCCCCATAGGTTTTGATTAAATAAGAATCATTCTTAATTTTACCAATTAAATAGGCAATTATTGCTTTTGATTTTAAAATTAAATGAAGTATTAAAAGATGAAACAGAGAATAGTGTTTCTTATAAAAAAATAAAAATCCTCGATAGACTTGAAGAATAGGAAAGGTTTTGCCATTTGAGGAAGCGGAACCGAGATGAATGATTTGAGAGTCAGGATAAAAATAAGTATTTAAGCCCAGTTTTTTAGCCCGATATAATAGATCAACTTCTTCCATATACATAAAAATATTTTTGTCAAAGCCTTTAAAATGTTGGTAAAGTTTTTTTGTTGTCATAATGCAAGCACCTGATACCCAGTTAACTTGGCAAAATTTATTTGGCGAAGATCGAGTTAAACCCCAGTAGTCGCCTTTAAGAAGAAGAGTAGCAAAAACAACCGGTAAGGTAAAAAATCTACAGGCTGAAGGTTGGGAAGTCAGATCACGATTAAGCAGTTTCGCCCCTAAGAAATGGACCTGTTTTTCGTTTTCCAGATAAAAATTATAGAGTTTTTCAATCGCCCGGTTTAAGACAATCGTATCCGAGTTCAAAAGTAATATATATTTTCCTTGAGAGATTTTAACGCCAAGATTAGTACCTTTACCAAAGCCAAGGTTTTCGCCAGTTTGTTTGTAAACCAAATGATTCTTACTATCTTGAGACATTGTTTCTAAAAGTTGAGAAGAACCGTCATGTGAGTTATTGTCAACAACAATAATTTCGTATTTTATCTTTGTTTTTTCTAAAGACCGGTTAACCGATTCAAGGCAGGCTTCAGTGATTTTTTTTGTATTATAAGAAACAATAATAATTGACAAATCAATGAAGCCTGCCTTGAATCGGTTAACCGGTCTTTAGAAAAAACAAAGATAAAATAAGAAATTG
>CAZJKY010000091.1:0-3080 GCA_964546915.1 uncultured Gammaproteobacteria bacterium
AATACTAAACTGTTTAGAATTTATTATTTAGTATTTATGATTTATTTGTGATTTGTAATTTAGAATTTAGGATTTATTTATGTACGATATTAATAAACTAAAACAACTTCGCGAAGAAACCGGAATTTCTTTTTCCTTATGTAAAAAGGCTCTTGAAGAAGGAAAAAACAATCTTGATAACGCCAAAAAATTATTAAAAAAATGGGGGATTGCTAAAGCTAAAGATAAATCTGATAGAACTACAGCCGCCGGCGCCATCTTTTCCTATGTCCATCATAATAAAAAAGTCGCTTCACTTATCGAACTTGCCTGCGAAACCGACTTTGTTTCCGGAAATAAAGACTTTCAAACTTTAGGTCAAGAACTGGCTATGCAAGTCGTTTCGGTTAGAGCGGAAACAAACGACGAATTTCTTAATCAAGAATATATTAGAGATCCCTCAAAAAAGATTAGTGATTTAATTAAGGAAGCGGTATTAAAATTTGGAGAGAATATTAAAGTAGTAAAGTTTGTGAGATGGAATCTTTAGACTAGTGCAAAGATCAAAGTTCAAATATCAAAGCCAAGTTCAAAGCTAAAAACTTTGAGCTTTAAACTAGTTTTTGATCTTTGATTTTTGACATTTGATTTTTAATATTATGGATATTGTTTCACTTTTTAACCATCAAGCTGCTAAAACAATCACATCCCTGAAAGAAGAGCTTAAGTCTATCCGTACCGGTCGCGCCTCTCCCTCTTTAGTTGAAAATTTAGTCGTTGAAACTTATAACGGTCAAACTAAATTAAGACTGCTTGAATTAGCTACTATCATAACAGAGGGACCACAAGCTTTATTAATTATTCCATTTGATCCATCTGTCTTACTGGACATAGAAAAATCAGTCTTAAAATCGCCTTTAGGATTAACACCTGCCGTTCAAGGATCAAAGATTATTATTAGAATTCCATCTCTTAACACCGAACAAAGAGAAAAATATATCAAGATTGTTGGAGAGAAAGTTGAAGAAAAAAAAGTGACGATTAGAAATCACCGCGACGATACCAGAAGAATAATTAAAACTGCTTTTGAAAAAAAGGAAATGGGAGAAGATGAAAAATATCGTTTGGAAAAAGAAATTGATAGTCAAACGACAAAGTTTATGGAAGAAATCGAAATAATTAAGGAGGATAAAACTAAAGAAATAATGACAGTCTAATATAATATTTATGATTTTTATAACCTTTATCTTTGTTCTCACTATTCTAGTCCTAGTCCATGAATTTGGCCATTTTATTATTGCTAAAAAAATGGGCGTTAAAGTTGAAGAATTTGGAATTGGTCTTCCGCCAAGACTATTTGGGATAAAAAAAGGGGAGACTTTATATAGTGTTAATTTATTACCATTAGGTGGCTTTGTTAAACTTTATGGAGAAGAATATTCTGAATTAAGAAAGGGCAATAAAAACAAAACCTTTGTTAACAAAAAACCTTGGCAGAAAACTTTAATTGTCCTCGGAGGTGTCATCGGAAATTTTTTACTGGGTTGGTTTATTTTTTCGTACTTAGTCACTCAAGGTATCCCTGTCTCAATCAATAAAGTTATCGTCGAAAAAGTAACTAAAAACTCACCGGCTGATATTGCCGGCCTTAAAGAAAAAGATACTATTTTAAGTCTTATTCCCCAAAACCCACAAATCCCCTCAATCCCCCTAACTTCCCCAAACTCTCTAATCACCCTAACTCAAAAATACGCCGGCCAAAAAATCATTCTTCTTGTTCAAAGAAACAATCAACAATTAACAATTAACCTTACCCCCCGAAAAAATCCACCCAAAGGGGAAGGTCCGCTTGGTATCGCCATTACTTCATTTATCGAAAAAAAATATCCCTGGTACACCGCTCCTTATTATGGTCTAGTCGAAGCTTTTAATATCACTTATAAAATTGCTACAGAGCTTGGAAAACTGATTTTAGGACTAATAACTTTTCAAAAACCTCATGTCGACGTTGCCGGTCCGGTTGGGATTGCCAACCTGGCCGGACAAGCAATAAGGTTTGGCGGAAATGTTTTCCTTCAATTTTTAGCTCTTTTATCACTGAATTTAGCCATTATAAACATTCTTCCTTTTCCTGCCTTAGACGGCGGCCGACTGGTTTTTGTTCTTTATGAAGGTATTACCAAAAAAAAGCCAAATAAAAATATAGAAAAATATACTAATTTAATAGGTTTTATAATTTTATTGTCTTTAGTAGCTCTTATTACCGTTAATGATATTATTAAGTTAATTAGATAATATTATTTACAACCAATGAATCTAAAATTTGAAAACATCACTATTTCAGGCGGTGTCTCAACTGGGAAAAATACTCTTTTAGATAATCTTAAACCATACCTTGAGCCTCAAGGATGGAAGTTCACCTCTGGCGGCCAGATTCTCCGTGATTTTGTCAAAGAATATGTCCAACCTTTAGCCAGTCTAGCTGATAAAAAAATTCATAATATGATTGACGAAAGAACAGTAAAACTTCTAAAAAACAGCCATTATGTTATTGAAGCTTGGTTGTCCGGTTTTTTTGCAAGAAATATGAAAAATACTCTACGAGTTCTTCTTGTTTGTAAAGACAATGCTTTAAAAATTGATCGAGTCGTTAATCGAGATAAAATCTCTGTTGATATGGCAAAAAAATATATTAAAGAAAGAGAAGAGACTAACTTTCGTGAATGGAAAAAATATTACGGCAACTATGATTTTTTCGACCCTAAATATTACCAACTGGTCATTGATACTTATACCTCAGGTCCGATGGAGACCTTGGGAAAAGTATTGGATAAGTTAAGGTTTTCCAAAAATTGAAATAAAATTATTTTATATTATTTCTGTCATCTTCCCAATTCCTAGGGTTGTTTTTGATGTATTTTCTGATTCTAAATAACGAATATTCGTTACGGATGATGTGATCATAAAATGATTTTTGCCATTGAAATGATGAATTATATTTTCGTATGGAACGTGACGCCGCGGATTTAAATTCATGTACGATTATTGATAACAACATTTTTGTCCGATATTGCCAACAACCACCAAACACACCCAACACA
>CAZJKY010000092.1:0-3038 GCA_964546915.1 uncultured Gammaproteobacteria bacterium
GTTTTATTATCCCTTTATTTTTTAAAAATATTTTATAATATTAATTATGGCCAAAAAAATAAAAACAGTTAAAAATCTAAAAAAAATATTGCTGATTGTTTTAATTTTAGCTTTAGTAGGGGGACTTCTTTATGGTTTAGTGAGAATTTGTCTTGTCGCTTCGGTTAATGGACAGTTGATTAATAGATTTGCTGTTGTTAAAGAATTAGAAAAACAGGGTGGGCAAAAAACTCTTGATGTTATAATCCTAAAAGCATTAGTTACCCAAGAAGCAAAAAAGAAAAAAATAGTTGTCAGTCAAAAAGATGTTGATGGAGAAATAAAAAAAATTGAGGCAAATATTATTTCCCAAGGATTGACTCTGGATCAGTTATTAGAACAACAAGGGATGACAAAAAGCGGCTTAAATGAAGAAATCAAAATTCAGATGTATCTTACTAAATTGGTTGGAGATGATGTAAAAGTTTCTGGAAAAGAGATAGATGATTATCTTAGTTTGCAAAATAGTCAAACTTCATTAAGTACAACTCAGCCATTAACCAGAGAACAAGCAAGTACGCAGATTAAACAGCAAAAACTTCAGGAAAAAATCCAGACTTATCTGGCTGACTTAAAAGTAAAAGCCAAAATAAACTACTTCATAAAGTATTAATTCGTGGAGAAAATTTTATCTTCTACTTTATCAAGCAATCTTCAACAAATTAGCCACGACCCACCTCGGAGGTGGAGAGGCTATAGGTTTATTCAGGTCACCCTAAGGGTGTCCAAACTTGATGAATCACCGACTAAATAATATTAACAACGCCAAAACAATAAAAGTAATAGTGAAGAAAAAAATTAACGTATAAGTTAAAAGAGTCAAAGCGTCTTTCTTTTTGCCATCAATATATAAAAGGGCCGGCTTGCCGAAAATCAAATAACCGGTTAAGGCGGCGGAAAAGACAAACAAAAGAAGCATGGCAATCGGAGCCAAAAAAGTATTTTTCCTGCCGATTTTTATTAAAGTTCCATAATACATAAAGAAACCAACTCCTGATACGTATAGAGCCGTTCCAAAAGCATTGACAAAAGCATTTTTTACAATCTGCTTCATAATTATATTTTATAATATTAAAAACATTATATCAGTTTCTATTGTTAATAGTAATTACCCGAGTTATTTTGTAAAATATAAACAATCATTTGCCCGGTCGTCTAACGGTAGGACAATAGACTCTGAATCTATTTATCCTCGTTCAAATCGAGGCTGGGCAACCATATGAAAACATTAAATTTTTCTCTTCCAGATCAAACAGGCAAAGTCCATAAATTATCCGATTATCTTGGCAAGTGGGTTGTTTTGTATTTTTATCCCAAAGATGATACTCCGGGTTGTACAAAAGAAGCCTGTGGTTTCCGAGATAGTTCAAAATTATATCAGGATAAAGGAATAGTTATCCTTGGGGTTTCCAAAGATTCGGTTGATTCCCATAAAAAATTTGCGGGGAAATATCATCTGAATTTTCCGATTTTATCTGATGTTGATGAAAAAGTTATTAAGGCTTACAAAGCTCAGGGAATATTTACAAAAAGAATTACATATCTTATCAATCCAAAAGGTGACGTATTTAAAAAATACGAAAAAATCGATCCTCTGATTCACGCGGGAGAAGTCTTGAAAAATATTAAATAACACTTCGATTAAACATTTAATCGAAGTGGACTAAATTCCTTGTTGTTTTTTTCGTTCAAGTTCTAATTTTTGTTTCCAGGCTGAACTCCAATCAACACCGGGAACTCCTGGACCTCGAAAAGTTAAATAAATTTCTTCTAAAAACTGGGATATTCTTTCATTTCTTAATAATTTTTTAAATGTAGGGACTATTCCGGTACTATTTTCAATAATTATTTGAAATTTTCCGATAGTAGAAGAAGAAACCTTAAGAACATCTGCGATTGTCACATAATCAATTTTTTTCAAAAGCAAATAGATAATTGCTATTCTTTTAGCAATCATAATCCTTTCGGTTGGAGATAGAAGATCAGCAATCGTATTTTTAAATTCTTCACTGTTATTCTTTTTTCCGACCACCTCAAAAAACAGTTCAAACAGCTTTGTTAAGAGATTATTATTAATTGGATATTGGGATATTCGAGTCATACTTCGATTAAACATTTAATCGAAGTTAAGGTCAATGGACTATAGTCTACAAAAGTATATTTTTAGATTATTCTGACAATAAATTTTTATCATTATACTATTACAATAAAATAGTTTTATTAATCATTGATAACTCAGATATCCATAGATTGAGATAATGATAAATGATACAATATTTTATTAAGCATTTTTTTAAAAAAATGACATATGAAAATAAAATCACTTCAGGCTCAGGAGATATTAGATAGCCGCGGCAACCCAACTATTGAGTGCGTTACTACACTTGAAGATGGGTCAACAGGTTGGTCGGCTGTTCCGTCAGGCGCTTCTACTGGCAAATATGAAGCGGTTGAACTGCGTGATGGCGATGCAAAAAGATTTGCTGGAGCCGGAGTTTTAAAAGCAGTTAATAATGTTAATGAAGTAATTTCTAAGGCAGTTATCGGACTTGATGCCGTTGATCAAAAAAAGTTAGATCAAACAATGATTGATTTGGATGGTACGGAAAATAAAGCCAAACTTGGGGCAAATGCAATTCTTTCTGTTTCTCTAAGCGCTGCTCGAGCCCAATCAACAAGTGAAAAAAAACCTCTTTACCAATACCTATCAAAATTTAATCCGGATTTTAAGGGAATATTTACGATGCCTTTACCAATGTTTAACGTCTTAAATGGCGGTAAACATGGCAACTGGGCAAGTGACATTCAAGAATATATAATCTTTCCAACAGGGGCGAAAAGTACTGTTGAGGCAATCAGAATGGGTGCAGAAGTTTATCAGGCTTTAAAAAATATCTTAAAGTCCAAAGGTTATGCAGTTGCCGTCGGTGATGAAGGCGGATATGCACCCCAGTTTAAGTCCAATGAAGAACCATTTCAGATTTTAATGGAAGCAATGG
>CAZJKY010000093.1:0-3026 GCA_964546915.1 uncultured Gammaproteobacteria bacterium
TGTGTTGGGTGTGTTTGGTTTTTGTGTTTGATATTTGATATATTAGTTGAAGAAGGAGAAGTCGTCAACTAATATATCAAATATCAAAGATCAAAAATCAAATAAACATATCAAAGATCAAAAAGATCGAGATGTGTTATATTTGATATTTAATATGTATTTTTGATATTTGATTTTTTATTTTTAATATATGAACTATTATGAAACTCTCGGCGTTTCTAAAAATGCCTCTGGAGCGGAAATAAAGACTGCCTATCGTAAGCAGGCTCTTAAATGGCATCCGGATAGAAATAAATCAACTGATGCGATTGATAAATTTAAACAGGTAACTAAAGCTTTTGAAGTCTTATCAGATCCAAAAAAGAAAGAGATGTATGATCAATATGGTGAAGAGGCTTTTTCCCGGGGCGCTTATGGTGGCACTGGGAGTGCTGGTCAAAGTTACCAGCAAGGCCCCTTTAACGTCTATACTAATTTTGGTGGAGAAGGGTTTGAAGGATTTGATTTTGGCGGATTTTCTGACCCTTTTGAAATCTTTGAACAGTTTTTCGGTTTTCAATCGCCGTTTTCCCGGCAGAAAAGAACCAGACGTGATGTCTATGAAATCACTTTAACTTTTGAAGAAGCTGTCAACGGAGTCAAAAAAACCATGATTGCCAAAGGTGAGGAGAAATCCTTTAAAATCCCGGCGGGAGTTGATGATAACATGAAAATCAGATTCTCCGACTTTGATTTACAGGTTCGTGTCAAACCTCACCCTTATTTTAAAAGAAAAGGCCAGGATATTTATTTTGAAAAAGAAATTTCTTATTCTCTGGCAGTTCTCGGCGGCGTTGTCGAAGTGCCAACCGTTAACGGTACAGTTAAACTTAAAGTTAGACCAGGTACCCAGTCAGGAACAACTGTTAAACTTCGAGATCAAGGTATTCCTTATCCGCAAACCTACCGCAAAGGCGATCAATACGTTGTCTACAAAATTAACACGCCATCACGGGTATCTTCAAGAGCGAAGGAGTTATTAAGGGAGTTGGAGGAAGAGATTTAGGTTTAAATGTATAATTATCCTAATTTATTTAAAATGATACTTTCTATCGAGATCACTTGCAGCTTGACCCTGTCTTAATACTTTTTTTAGAGCTCCTTTTTTGCTTTCTTCTAAATTTAAAAGTGTTACAGCTAAACTTCCCATTATCCGAAAAAAATTAAAACGAGCTCTATCTTCTCTTATAAATCCTTGAGGATGATTTAATATTTTGTTTTCACTTGTTCGTGCTGTCATAAGATTTCTTATCTTACTTCTTCTTTTTCTTCTTGTCAAGTGGGGCTGGAAATGAGAGAATGGGGGAATGCAAATAAAAACAACGACTAAAAATTTAAAAAATTACAAAATCTATCTCCAAGTTGAAAAGGCGGTAAATGAATTTTTAGAGAAGAATAATTATCTGAAAGTTGATCTGCCCGTGCTTTCTCCGGCTCTGATTCCTGAGTCATACTTGGAAGTTTTTGAGACGGAATTTAGATATTTAGACAAAAAAGAAAAACTTTATTTAACGCCGTCGCCGGAGTTATTTTTAAAACGCTTATTAGCTTATGGAATTGGCGACTGTTATTATCTGGGAAAATCTTTTAGAAATAGCGAACCAACCTCATCGTTGCATTCTTTTGAATTTACTATGCTGGAGTTTTATAAAATGGGAGCGGGGTATATGAAGATTGCGGAGGTAGTGCTGGAAATGCTTAATCACATCAATAGAAATATCAAATATCAAATATCAAATATCAAAAATACAGATCAAATATCAAAAATAAAAAACGAAATAGAATATCAAGGGAAGATAATTTCACTTGAAAAATGGGAGAAGATTTCAGTTACAGAAGCGTTTAAAAAAGATAGTGATATTTCTAAAAAAGAATTGTTTGATCATAAATTATTTATAAAAAAAGCCAAAGAAAAAGGTTATCAGACAAAAAACTTTACTTACGAAGATCTTTGGTCGCAGATCTATTCGCAGGAAATCGAACCTAATTTAGGAATTAATGGTTATCCGACTTTAATCTATGATTATCCTAAAGAGTTTGCTGCATTAGCCAAATTAAATAAAGATGGTCGGACAACTCAACGGCTTGAATTTTATATTAATGGGATCGAATTGGGTGATTGTTATACGGAGTTGACCGATTGGAAAGAGCAAGAATTAAGATTTAAAAAAGAGAGTAAGGTTATTCATCCGATTGACAAAGGCTATATTGAAGCATTAAAATATGGGCTTCAGGATTGTTCAGGAATTGCAATAGGTCTTGAAAGATTAGCAATGATTTTTGCGGACGCAACTTCAATAGAGGATATAAAATTAATTACAATTATATGAGAACTAACGCAGGCAATCTAAAAAAGGGTGAATTTGTTTTTTTTCAGGGGGAAATCTGTCAGGTTCAGAAAGCAGATTTTTATTCACCGGGTAAAGGATCGGCTTTAATGAAGGCGAGATTAAAAAATCTGATATCAGCCAAAAACGTTGAATACGCTTATAAATCCAATGAACAGGTAGAAGTATTAGATGTGTCTTCTATTGAGATGCAGTATTTGTATAAAGACAAGGAAAATCTTTATTTTATGGATGAGAGAACATATAATCAGTTTTCTCTACCAATTTCCGTGGCCGGTGAAGTTTCTAAATTTTTTAAAGAAGGAGAGAAAATGTTTGTTTATATGTACAACGATAAGCCTTTGACAATTCGCCCACCGAGTAGTGTTAGATTAAAAATAATTGAAGCGGAAGATGCGGCTAAAGGTGATACGGTTTCCGGAGCAAAGAAACCGGTTAAAGTTGAAACTGGGGCTATAGTTATGGTACCGATATTTGTGAAAGTCGGGGAAACAATCAGCGTCAATCCGGAAACAGGTGAATATACAGGAAGAGTATAATAAATTTATGTTATCCGTCGGCACTATTCTTAAAAAAGAAAGAGAAAAAAAAGGCTTACTTCTTATTGACATTGAAAAGCAAATTAAAGTCAGGGAAAAA
>CAZJKY010000094.1:0-2992 GCA_964546915.1 uncultured Gammaproteobacteria bacterium
CAATATTGTTTTTTCTACTACCAATTATCTTTCTTTTTTTCAGAAAATATAAACTTAATTTAATTAAAAAGCCGGATTTTTATTTATATTTTATTATTACTCTTATTCCTTTAGTCTATTGGAGATTCTATATAAAAAATTTTCCTGAAGGGATTCCTGTTTCCGATTGGCTAATTACTTCAACTAACACTGCTCAAGGCTTAAAAAGCATTTTTTTCCGGCCGTCTTTTTTCCGTTGGATATTTTTTGAAAGAATCAATAACTTAATTCTTGGCGGTTATCTGACCGTTTTTCTTGTCTTGGGAGTAATTGCAAAACAAAAACGTTTTTTCTTGTATTCTATTCTTCTATCTTCTATCTTCTATCTTCTGGTGTTTCAAGGCGGCAACCTTCAACACGAATATTATCAAACTTTGATATTACCGGTTTTAGCCATGATGGTCGGTGTTGGTATCGATTTTGTTTTTAACAACAAAAAAGAACTGATACATCCTATTTTAATGTCTATTTTTGTTTTTGCTCTTATAGGCTTTTCTTTTTATTTTTCTTACTTCAAAGTAATTGGTTACTACCAATATTCCCAGGAATTAGTCCAAGAAGCAAACATAATAAACAGTTTAACTGACATTGAAGATAAAATCGTTACCGATAGGACAGGAGATACTACCCTTCTTTATTTAGCTGACAGACGAGGCGCACCGGCAATCTATAAGGAGCCTATTGATTTAAAAAGTTTAGGGTATAAGTATCTTATTACCTCAAGTGATATACAAATAAAGAGAATGGGGTCTGATTATAAAGTCATTTTTGAAAATGAAAAATTTACATTATTTAAACTATGATCCTTCAACAAGTTCAGGATCATATTGAGTTTATCGAAATATGAAGATTCTGATGGTAACCCCTTATGTTCCCTATCCGCCTTCATCAGGCGGGCAAATAAGAACTTTTAACCTCTTAAAATACTTAAGTCAAAATAATGAGATTACTTTAGTCGCTCTATATAAAAATGATGAGGAAAAAAAATACGAGTCTTATCTGAAAAAATACTGCAAAAAAATCTATCTTTGTCAAAGACCTTCTTCACCCTGGCAGTTCAAAAATATTTTCAAAACTATTTTCTCTTTTTCGCCTTTTTTAGTGGTCAGAAACTATTCGTCTGAAGCAAAAACTATTATCAACCAACTGTTAACCAAAGAAAAATTTGACGTCATTCATGCGGAAACCTTTTATGTCATGCCTCATATTCCACAGACCGAAGTACCAACGGTTCTCGTCGAACAGACCATAGAGTATAAGGTCTATAAACACTTTGTTAACTCACTCCCGTTTTATCTCAGATTACTTTTTTACTTTGATATTGATATTATCAAACTTAAATACTGGGAACGATTCTACTGGAAAAAAGCTAATATTGTAGTTGTTGTGTCATCGTCTGATGAAAAAATGATTAGAGAAGAAGAACCAAACATAAAAACTTCTATTATTCCCAACTGTGTAGGGGACGAAATGATTGTTGATAAACTAGTAAAAAAAGATTTAAAAAAACCGATTGTATTTTTTCAGGGAAACTTTTTCTGGTTGCAGAATGTCGAAGCCGCCAACTTTATTATTAGCAAAGTCTATCCCCAACTAATTAAGGAATTACCTCATGTTAAAGTTATCATTGCCGGGCAAAATGCTAAAAAATTAGGTAGTTTTAAAAATACTAATATCAAAATTGTCAATATCGAACCAGATAATATCAACATGGTAAAAAAATTATTTAAACAAGCTACTTTATTTATTGCGCCTATTTTTGGACCGGGTGGAACCAGGCTGAAAATCCTGGCTGCCATGGGTTCGGGAATGCCGGTTATTTCATCTGTTACCGGAATTGAAGGGTTGGAAGTTACTAATAGTGAAAATGTTTTTATTGCTAATAATCCAGAAGAATTTATTCTAAACATAAAAAAAATATTGGCAAATACTGATCTTTATGAAAAAATTAGAATTAATGCCTACAATCTCGTTAAGGAAAAATACCAATGGAGTAAAACCGCTAAACAGCTGGAGTTTGTTTATAAAAATTTATAGAATATTTCATGATAAAAATAGGCATTGACGGCAACGAAGCTAATGTGGAAAAAAGAGTCGGTGTTTCTGTCTATGCTTTTAATCTTCTTAAATATTTTCGTAAAACGGCTAACCGAGAAATTCAATTTAATATCTATCTAAAAAATCCTCCTCTAAATGATCTGCCTGAAGAAAATAAATATTTTAGGCATCAATATATCCCGGGAAAGTTCTTATGGTCGCAAATTTCTTTACCTCTATATCTTTATAATCAAAAAAATATTGATGTCTATTTTTCCCCTGCTCATTATCTGCCCAGATTTTGCCCGGCTCCCCAAGTGGTCACTATTCATGATTTAGCTTACCTTTATTATCCAGAAGACTTTACTAAAAAAGATTTATGGCAACTAAAAAATTGGACTAGTTTTTCTATTACAAAAGCAAAAAGAATTATTGCTGTTTCCAAAACCACCAAGAAGGATATTATTAAAAACTATCATGTTAATGAGGATAAGGTTACGGTAATATATAACGGATACGAGAAGAAATATCAAATATTAAATATCAAATATCAAAAATACATATCAAAAATCAAATATAAAGAACCTTATATCTTGTTTGTGGGGACTATCCAACCGAGGAAGAATCTAGAGACGTTGATTGATGCTTTTAATAAATTTATTCAAATAAATAAAGATTTTAAACTTGTTATTGTTGGGAAAAAAGGCTGGTTGTATAAAAATATTTTTGAAAAAGTAAAGATGATGAAACTAGGAAAAAAAGTTATTTTTACTGACCATGTTTCAGACCCTGAACTTATCTGGTTTTATAAAAATGCTTTCTGTTTAGTTTTGCCTTCATTCTATGAAGGCTTTGGAATTCCGGTTTTGGAAGCGATGAACTTTGACTGTCCTGTCGTTGCCTCTTATTCTTCATC
>CAZJKY010000095.1:0-2917 GCA_964546915.1 uncultured Gammaproteobacteria bacterium
ATGCAATCATTGACTCCCCTGACAACGGCCCGGTGCTTTTTGAAAGCGCCTTTGACAAAAACGAAATTGCCTTGATTGACCCAAAAACTGGCAAAAAAATAGTCAGTTATCCTACGGGCAAGGAATGGGTGGGAGGAGTTGCGTTGTCTGACGACGGTAAATATTTAGCAGCAAAGACATCTTTTAAAATTTATCTTTTTGATGTGGACAATCCCCAAAAACCAAAATGGGTTTACGAATATATTAAAGGTGGAGGTATGGTTGGAGGAGACGTTAAAGGTGGAGTTGACATCTCGGGAGACGGATCTAAAATTATCGCTTCAATTGGGCAAAGCGTTTTACTCTTTGACAAATCCAGCAACAAACCGCTTTGGAAAAACGATCAAATTGGCAATGCTTACAATGTTGCCATCTCTCGTGATGGAAAATATATGGCGGCCGCCACGGCAGGCGAAGAATCAAACCCTAAAACAAACCTGCTCATTTTATGGGGTGATAAAAGCGAGAAACCCCTGTGGCAATATCATGCCTCGGGCAACTTTCATGATGTTTCGCTTTCCGATGACGGAAAATATATTGCCGGATCAACAGGTTGCCCGGACAGAAGATTCTATCTTTTTTCCAAAGATTCAAACAAACCGCTCATTAAAAGTGATCCCTTGACCCGTGATTCTCCTGTTCATAGAGCAAAAATTTCCGCTGATGGATCATTAATAGCTGTTGGAAGTGAATCGGACGCTGGCGCGGTATTTTTATTTTCAAAGGATAAAAGACAAGTTTGGAAGTTTCCCACCCTGGGTGGTAGTTCTGTCAGGGCCTTGAATTTTACACCCGATGGAAAGTATATAGGCGCAGCCACCTTTGGCGGAGACGCTTATATTTTTGAAAAAGAAAAAGGAACGCCTATTGCCAATTGGAAGGTCAATGCGTCTTTGGGTGGAATTGATATTAGTGATGATGGCAGTTTTATTGCCGCAGGAGGAACCGATAAAAAGCTTTATATTTTTAACAAGAATACAAAATCGAAAACAGAGGTACCTTTTAATGAATATGTAGAGGAAATTGATATTTCCGCGAACGGAAAATATGTTGCGGCAGGTACCGGCGGCTCAGTATATTTTTTTGAAACGTATATCTCTCAAGACCGTGGGAAAACTTTTAACTGCGCAAAAGTCATAGAACCGCTGGCAGAAAGTCAGATGACGGGGGAAGGAGGACTTGGCAAGCAAATTACCTCAAGTCTTTGTGGAGATGGAAAGTGTGAAGGTCCGGAAACGATTGATAACTGCAAGCAAGATTGTGGGCAAAGTTTACAAGCAGCAAATTTAAGCCTTTGGGAAAAAATCATCGATTTTTTTAAAAACTTATTTGGAGAGAAAAACGAGAATCCAAAAGGAGAGAAACCAAGAGGTAGTCTGGAAAAAAAGTCTTCCGAGAATAAGGAAGGCATTTGTGGTAATGATATTTGTGAACCAAGTTTAGGCGAAAGCAAACAATCTTGTCCTCAAGATTGTTCGGCAGGAGATTAAATACTTTTTCTTAAGAACACGTTTTTTATAGCTTCTCTAGAACATAGAAGTAGCCATCAGATTATACAATCCATGAGCGGCCATAGAATAAAACAGAGAGTTTCCTCCTTGTTTATCTTTAGTAATCCCAAAGTAAGCCCCAATTAATCCGGTCATAGCAGTGGTTGGTAAGGAATAACCCTTAACAAGATGAACTAGTGCAAAAACGATATTGGAAAGGAGGAGGCTAATCCAGATATTCCCGTTAAATCTTTTTTTAAAATCTTCCTGCAGGTATCCCCGGAAGAAAAATTCCTCGGCAAAAGAACCAATCAGCAACATAACAGAAAGGGTATTAAAAGACATGATAGACCTACCCATCAGTGTCCACCTGAAAAACAAAATTCCTGGAAGAAGGAAAACAAAAAAAATACCCATCAATGGTTTGCCGACTCTGAATCCTAAATCAGCAAAAGCAAATTTTCTGAAAAAAATAAGTAAGGTGGGGAGGAGAAAAAGAACCGTGTAATATGGATCGATTGGTAAGCCGCTCGCCTGTAATGTTCTGCGCAACGCATACGCTATAATTACGATTGCCGATAAAACAATGGGTAAAAAAACACTATTTTGTTTCATAATTTTACTGTATATTTTTCGGGCAGTTTTTTATTTTTCATTCTAATTTTAGTAAAACAGATTTAACATTGGTTTTCAACTTTTGACCAATTGACAATTTCGTTTACTTATGTAATAGTAGTACTATGGTGGATGACGTCGCCCAACCAATCACTCAGCCAACAAAACCCAGTCGTTTGAAGTTAATTCTTATTATTGAAGTATTTATACTTCTTATTTTTATTGTAGTTGGGCTATTTATTTTTATAAGAAGAAAAAATCAGATCATAAAAAACAGAACACTTTCTCCAACGCTAACCACTCAGGCTGAAAACAAAATGAATGTTCCAATGGAGATAAAATATGAAAATCCGTTTAGCGAAAAAACCCAGTATCAAAACCCGTTTTCCAAAAATACCAATCCATTTGACAATTTAAAATGAAACACATATCAATCCGTCAACTATTTCTTTTTTTATTATTTACCGTTTTCTTTTTCTATTCACCTCCATTAGTAAAGGGTCAATCAACTAATGAAGACGCTGCTAAAAAATACGGGGTAACCTATCCGATTGCAAACCTCGGAAACTGCGCAGACTATACAAGCTGCCGCAACTATTGCGAAGACGAGGCTCACCGTGACACCTGCATTCAGTACGCCAAACAAAAAGGATTTTACAAGGAACAAAAGACCGATGAGATATTAACACATGCAAAAACAGAGTTGGGTTGTAATTCAGAGACTGAGTGTAAGAATATATGCGAAAAAGAGGAAAATTTTGAGAAATGTACCA
>CAZJKY010000096.1:0-2848 GCA_964546915.1 uncultured Gammaproteobacteria bacterium
AAATCTCTCCTGCCTTCTCTCCCCACTCAAAACATAAAATATTTCCTGGAATTAATAGTTTTTCTATACCTAAATGTCTAAATTCTTCTTTATCTTCAATCCGGTATAAATCAAGATGATAAAAATTTCCATATTCATAATAAATTACAAATGTCGGTGAAATAATATTTTTTATTCCTAAACTCTCTCCAATTCCTTTAACAAAAACAGTTTTGCCAACGCCCAGTTCGCCTTCAATGATAAAAATCAATGGTTTCTTTTGTAAGGACAGGGGGTAAATAGATCTGGCAATTTTTTTTGTTTCTTCTGGTGATTTAGAAATAAATGATCGAGAGTTAATAAAATCGACGTCACCTTTTCTTAAAATCTTAATCTCTGGTTCAGTCAGGTCAACCACCGTAGACGGTTTATTTCTCGGCAGAGTCCCAGCGTCAACTATCAAATCAATCAGATCTTTTTGTTTATCAGATAGTTCGTTCAACAAAGTATTAACTGAATAATGAGCCGGGCGACCAGCCAAATTTGCCGAGGTGGCAGTAATTGGTTTCTTAAACCTGTTAACTAATACTTCGATGTATCGATACATCGGTATTCTTATTCCTAATGTTTCTTTTTCTGATTCCAATAATTTATCAACTTTATGTTTTGATGGTAAAACAACAGTAAACGGGCCGGGGAGGATTTGTTTGAGAATTGTTAATTGTTGATTGTTAATTGTTACTAATTGATTTGCTAAATCAAAATTGCAGAAAACTGAAATCGCTTTTCCCGGTGGACGGTTTTTAAACTCAATTAATTTTTGCACTGCCTCTTCGTTAGTAGCATCACATAATAATCCATAAACGGTATCTGAAGGAAAGATTACTAACCCACTCGATTTAAGAGTTTTGATGGTTTGATTTATTATTAAATTAATATTTTTGCTGTTAATTTTGATTATTTTCATATAACAATGAAACAATGTAACAATTGAACAATGATGTCCTTAATTTTATCAAAATTTCTGCTAAAATAAGCTTATGGCAAAAAAAAATAACGGGTTTAAAATCACTCAGTTTAAATTTAATATTAATCTTCGTAATTTTTTTCTCATTTTCTTTGTCTTACTATTTCTTTTTTACGCTTACCGCTCAGTCAGTAAGGAAATAAAACAAGTGGCTCCGGAAAAATCAATCACGACCGTTGTTAAAGAAGTTAAAGAAGGAAAAATTAAAAAGATCGATATTATTGAAAATAAACTTTTGATTTATTACCAAGATGGTAAACTAGCTCTTTCTTATAAAGAAGCTGGAGAAACTTTTGTCAAAACTCTCAAAGACGCCGGAGTTAATCCGGAAAAAATTGATATTAACATTAAAGACACTCAAGGATCAATGGGAATAGCTAACATTATTGGCAACATTCTACCAACCATTCTGATGGTAGCTTTTTTTCTCTTTCTTTTCCGTCAAGCCAAAGGCGCCCAGGACTCGGTTTTTTCTTTTGGTCAAGCCCGGACAAAAAGGTTTTCTAAAAGCATGACTCAAACAACCTTTAATGACGTGGCCGGAGTTGACGAAGCGAAAAAAGAATTAGTGGAAATTGTTGATTTTTTGAAAAATCCGGAAAAGTATAAAAAACTTGGCGCGAGAACTCCTAAAGGTGTTTTATTGGTTGGTCCGGCCGGTTGCGGCAAAACACTACTTGCCAAAGCAGTGGCCGGTGAAGCTAATGTTCCATTCTTTTCGATAGCCGGATCAGAATTCATGGAGATGCTCGTGGGAATTGGCGCCGCCCGAGTCCGCGATCTTTTTGCCAATGCCAAAAAAAGCGCTCCCTCAATTATTTTTATTGATGAAATTGATGCGATTGGACGAGCCAGATCAGTCGGCATGATGCCTTCTCATGATGAAAGAGAGCAAACTTTAAATCAAATTTTAGTTGAGATGGATGGATTTAATCGAACCGAACAAGTGGTAGTGGTTGCTGCGACGAACCGCGGCGACCTGCTTGATACAGCTCTTCTTCGACCGGGTCGTTTTGACCGACGCGTCATAGTTGACTATCCGGATCTTGAAGGTCGAAAAGCCATTGCCAAAATTCATGCTAAAGGCAAACCCTTTGATGAAACAGTTGATTGGGATAAAGTCGCCAAAAGAACTGTTGGCTATTCTGGTGCTGATCTGGAAAATATGTTAAATGAAGCAGCTATTTCTGCCGCTCGCGCTTCTCGGGATAAAATCAACATGGAAGATATCGAAGATGCTGCCACTAAAGTTAAACTCGGTCCGGAAAAAAAGCGTCTTCAATCGGACCTTGATAAAAAATTAACCGCTTATCATGAAGTCGGTCATGCGGTTGTTTCTCATTTTTTGCCTAATACTGACCCGGTTCACCGGATTTCAATTGTTTCCCGCGGTATGGCTTTAGGTTATACTCTAATTCCACCGGCCAAAGATAAACTCCATGAAACTAAAACTCATTTATTGGAAAAGATTTCTGTCATGATGGGTGGCCGAGCCGCCGAGGAAGTAATTTTTAATGAATTAACTACCGGCGCTGCCAATGATTTTGATCAAGCTACTCAAGTGGCTAAAGCTATGGTAGTCGAATTTGGAATGAGTTCTTTAGGTCCGATCAACTTTGGTCCGACCATGGATGTGACCGAATGGGGTAAGACTTACTATGAGCAAAATCTTCTTTCTCAAGAAGTGATGAGTAAAATTGACGCCGAGATAAAAAAGATTATCACTGTTGCTTATAATCAAGCAATTGAAATTGTTAAATCAAAAAAGAATTTAATGGATAAAGTTGCCGATCAATTGATAAAAAAAGAAAGCCTGGATCAAGAGGAATTTGAGAAGATTGT
>CAZJKY010000097.1:0-2824 GCA_964546915.1 uncultured Gammaproteobacteria bacterium
CCATTGGCTTTGGTTTGTATTCCGTTTCTTCTTTTAACCTCGTACCCGTCCCACCACATAATATTATTGTTTTCATGGTAAAATTATATCATTTGATATGAATAAAAAGAAACTCTTTGTATTTTTATTTGTAATTGCAATTTTTATTGTTTCCTTGCTCTTTCGACTGCGCGGGCTTATCTCCATTAATCCGCCTTTTTGGGTCGATGAAGTGTTTACTGCCAGTCAATCTAATCTTGTTTTAAAATACGGATTAAATGTTTTTAATAATTCCAAGGTTTACTTCGAATATCATAATATTTCTTCTCATTTTTTAGTGGCTTTATTCTTTAAAATATTTGGACAAAAAGAATGGGTGGCCAGACTACCATTTGTCATTATTGGTTCATTGGTTCCTGTGGCGGCTTTTGTTTTCAGCCGTTTTATTTTTAACCTACCGACCAGTATTATTTCTTCTCTTTTGATTAGTTTTTCCTATATAGAAATTGTCTGGTCAAGACAAGCTAGGGGATATGTACTCCAACAATTATTAGTATTGGCCGCTTTTTATCTTTATTTTAAAATAATTAGTTATAAAAAAAATACTGTCTGGCGATATTTATTACTCGCTTTTGTTTTGATACTGGGAGTATTAACCCACACAATGTTTTACTTAGTAATCGCTTCTTTGTTAATTCATTATCTTATTTTTAATTTCTCCAAAATTAAACAATTATCAAAATCAAAATACATTTATTTTTTCATTATTTTAGGAGTATTAATCATTTATTTAACCGGAATGTGGAAAACGTTTTTCAATTTTTATACAGCCAAGGTATTTTTTACCAACAATCTCTGGTACTACCATTCGTTTTTATGGAGAGAGTATGGTCTAATTTTATTTTTAGCAATAATCGGACTTTTAATCGGTTTTAAAAATAAATTTAAAGAAACTTCCCTTATTTTTATCTATCTTATCTTTAATTTATTATTTTTATCTTTCATTTTCAAACCTTATGTATCTCGCTATTTACTACCAATATTTCCGCTTCTTTTTATCTCTTCCGGATATGCTCTCACTAATATTCAACGGCTCTTTTATGAGCGTAACCATATTATCATTGCTTTTCTTATTAGTTTATTTTTTATTGCCAACGGATACAAATTTGTCAATCGACCAAAAATGTTTTATTCGGTTAATCATGACTTTCGTGAAATTGCCAATATCGACTATAATGAAGTCTATAGTTTAATCAGAAAAAAAATTACAAATAAAAAATCACCTGTTGCCATAATAGAAACATTGCCCGATCGAGCCCAATGGTATTTAGGATATGATTATGAACCACTGTATTTATTTCGCTGGACCGATGAGGAGGGCTTGGTTAATGGTCTTCAGAAAAAGACAGCCTTTGTTTATAATAAATATGGAGAAAAAATAATTGCCCCTAATTCTTCTTTAAGAATAATCGGCAATCTTCAAGATTTGAAAAAGGCCATCAATAAATATGACAAAGGATTTATTTTTATTGATGATTCGTCTCTTCCTCAAGATGTCATTAAATATGCTCAAAGTAATCTGAAAAAAGAATTATATCTTGATCATTATTATCTTGATGACAATCCTTATTCCATCTGGCCAGCCACTTTATATAGTTGGGGAATCAATTAACTTTATGAACTTTATATCAATTATTATTGTTCATTGGAATACACCGGAACTATTAAAAAAACAACTAACTTTCCTGAAATCTGACCAAAATCTGGAAATAATTGTCGTTGATAATAAATCGGAAAAATCAGTCGATTGGGTAAAAAAAGATTTTCCAAATATTACTTTAATAAAAAATTCTGTTAATCAAGGTTATGCCGGCGGTTGTAATTCTGGGGCTAAAGGAGCCAAGGGTAACTGGTTGTTATTTCTTAATCCTGATCTGCTGATAACCAATAAGCAAATAATAGAAATGGTTGATCAAGCGGAAAAAAACAATTTTGATGCCGCTTCATCTGAACCCGGATCAAATAATTATCAAAAACCGCTTCCTTCACCGCTATCATTGCTAATAGAATTTACTCCTCTTAATCGATTGATTGATTTAAATATTTTTAAACAAAAAACTTTATTTGGCGGTTGTTTGTTGATAAAAAATAAAGTATTAAAACAATTAGGCGGTTGGGATGAGCGATTTTTTCTTTGGTTTGAAGATAGTGATTTAACCAAAAGATTATATGATAATAACTATAGAGTCGGTTGGCTAAATATTAAAATAAATCATATTGGGGGCGCATCATTCAAAAAATTAGGGGATAAAAATAAACGGAAAATATTTTTTACTTCAATGAATTTATATGCAAAGAAACATTTTTCCATTGTTGGAAGATTAGTTATTTTTTTACTAAGGGCTCGTTCGTTAATAATATAACACTATTATTAACGATTACGGCCCTTTGTGCCACATCTTCCTATGAAGTAGGAAATCATATTATTAATGGATGTGGCCTAAAAATTAAATATTTATTATGAAAATTGGTATTGACGTTACCATGCTTATCTATCAAGGGTCAGGAGTTGCTAACTATATTTATAATCTGGTCAAAAATCTACTTCAATACGATAAAGAGAATGAATACCGGCTTTTTTACTCATCGTTTCATAAACAAAAAAGTAGCGATTATCTAAAAGAATTTGAGAAACTCGGAGCAAAAATATATCACTATCGTTTTCCTTTTAAACTTCTGAAATTTTGCTGGGAAAAACTAAACATCATGCCGATTGAATGGCTTATTGGTAAAGTCGACGTTTTCTTTTCCAATAAGCCACCCCCCACCAAACACACCCAACACA
>CAZJKY010000098.1:0-2744 GCA_964546915.1 uncultured Gammaproteobacteria bacterium
AATTTTGCTACAATAAAGAATGCTCAGAAGATTAATAATATTCATAATTATTTTCGTAATCACAGTTCCTGTTTTATTTTTTTTCTTTAAATATTTTTCCCGGGCGGCAGCTATCAAAGCCAATATTATTGTTGACATAAATAAAACCTCCGGCCCGTTTCCTGACCGTTGGAAAGCGTTGGCCCAGGGAGGTGAAGAGTCTGGAGTGAGAATGTTAGAAAACGTGGTTTCTCAAGTATCTGGCCTCTATCCCCGCTATATTCGCCTTGATCATATCTATGATTTTTATGATGTGGTTAGTCGCGATTCGTCAGGCAATCTTTCTTTTAATTTTTCCAAATTAGATAAGACGGTTTGCGATATTTATAATACCGGCGCTAAGCCATTTTTTTCCTTAGGCTATATGCCGCCAACGATGTCTGATGACGGATCTTTAATTGGCAAGCCAAAGAACTGGAATGAATGGACTTTTTTAGTTCAGAAAACCGTTGAGCATTATAGTAATAAAGAAACGGTTTTACCATGCGGCGCCTTAGAGGATTTTTGGAAGACTGATATTTACTATGAAGTCTGGAACGAACCGGATTTGGAAAGTTTTGGTAAATGGAGATATGTGGGCGGGGATAAAAGTTACAGCGACCTTTATTTTTATTCAGTAAAAGGCGCTCAGCAAGCGCAAAATGTTTTACCTTTTAAAATCGGCGGTCCGGTGACAACTGCTTTATATAAAAACTGGATTCAAAAATTTCTTGATTTTGTCAGCGCTAATAATTTAAGAATTGATTTCCTAAGCTGGCATCATTACTCGAAAAAAACCGATGACTTTACTGACGATATTATTAAACTGAATAAATGGTTAGGTGAGTCGCCGAAATATAATCGATATGAAAATCTGCCAAAGATAATTTCCGAGTGGGGTTATGATTCGGAAAAAAACCCGATTGCCGACACCGAAGTTGGTGCCGCCCATACAGTTGCTTCCTTAAGAAATCTGATTAATGCCGGCTTGGAGCTATCATTTTTATTTGAAATTAAAGACGGCCCGACTCTTTCCTGGGGAATTTTAAATTATGATGGAAGTCCAAAACCACGCTATCAAGCCCTAAAACTTTTAAATTCTCTTGAAGGAAATCAATTGATGGTTGATGGTGAAGGGACCAATGTCAGCGCGATTGCCAGCAAAACAGAAGAAAAAATTGTATTAATTTTAACCAACTATGATGAATTAGGTCGTAATTACGAAGCGGTTCCGGTGATTTTTAAAAATTTAGATGGAGCCAGTTATAGCTTAACAAAAAAATATTTGGATGGCCGGTCAGAAAAATCTTTAAACCTTCAGCCAATAGACGGTGAGATTAGACTTGAAGCAGAAAAAGGTATTATCATGCAGGCCAATACGATTGTGGCAATAGAATTAGAGAAAACACAATAATTATTTCTTTTCAAAATACAATGTCACTACCGACGTGATTGTCTGTGAGCCCGGCTCAATGTTTGCGCTCCCTCCTCCACCAGCACCAATTCCTTCAGCATATGCTTTGAGGCTGTAAGATGTTGGTTGATTAGGTGATGACTCAACAATATTGGTAATTTTTCCCAACTTAATTCCTAAGTTTTTTGCCATTTTTTCTGCTTGTTCTTTAGCATTTTTAATTGCCTTTTCTCTCGCTTCTTCGCGATACAACTCTGGTTTATCAACTACAAATCTTGATCCTTGGATCTGATTAGCACCAGCTGTAGTTGCCGTTTCAATCACTTTTGATGCCAACTGAGGATCTGAGACCTTTATTTGAATAGTCGCGTTTCCATTATATCCGTCGAGTTTATTTTCGTTATTCTCGTATTTATAACTTGGGTAAATCGAGTAATTAGAGGTTTTAATATCACTTTTTTCAATCCCAATCTCTCGTAAAGCATCAATGATTTTATTATTTATTTTATTGATGGTTTTTTGGGCTTCGTCAACTGAGGAAGCTCGATCAACAGTAATTCCCGCATCGACATAAGCTGTGTCCGGCGTTACCTCGACTTTTCCTTCACCAACTACTGCCAGTTCGGTTGACTTATTCGTTGTTACCAAAGTCAAAGGATAAGAGATATCAAAGACTTTAACTAAATACAAAGCTCCAAGAGAAACAATAATAATTACTAAAAAGTTAAAGAGAAAATTTTTATTTTCCATAAATTATTTTTTAATAAAAGAATTTGTTTTATTAACTTCTTTTATTTGCATAAATCCTTCTGACACCATTTTGTTAACAAGCATAATTTTTCTATATAAAAAATATTCTCCAGTAGCCAAAATAACAATTGCTGAGAAAACAATAAAAGTGATAACCAAAGTATGGTGTTTTAAATAATGATGAATATTTTTTTCCATAGTTTCACCTTCTTTCTTTATTCTCTTATTTTTATACTACTTATTGTTTTTATGGGAGTCAAGAAGAAATGTTTTAAAAAAATAATTTGTAAACTGAAGAAAAGGAATGAAGACTAAAATTATCAACCTCCTCTAAGATCAAGACCTTGATATCTGTAAACTGTTGCTGAAGCCATTGGTTGAAGAGTAACTGGTTGAGAAATTATTGGCCTCTCTTGAGTAACTGGTTCTGTTGTTTCAACTGAAGGAATTGTTATTTTTGGATAATTAACTTCTGTTCGTGGGTATCCTCCGAACCATCCTAAAATTTTTTTTAGCTTCACACATAATTTTAATAAACTAATAGATATTATACGAAATAATT
>CAZJKY010000099.1:0-1307 GCA_964546915.1 uncultured Gammaproteobacteria bacterium
ATATGGAGGAAAATCTTCATTTAAATTTAATTAGTTATTGAGATTTATATTTTATCAAAAGTAGTGAACATAGAACTGAAAAATCCGTTATTTTTTGCGAAAGACCATCAGGGCCGAATGTCCAAAAAATGGTTCAAATAAAAGTGAAAGAGCGACCTTTAATATTCTAAAAATAAATAGCTTGCTGTCATATATTTTTTGTAGCGGTTTTTTAAAAAAATAAATCTCATCTTTTATTCCCTTGAGTCCCGCGATTGATTTTCTTTTTACTAAAACAAAACCGTGTTTCTTAATATTTTCTTTTATTTTTTTATGATCAAATGCAAATTGATAAAATTTTGAAAGATCAACACTTTTGCTTTCAAAATCTTTGTATAAGCCCATTTTAGACTTTATTTTTCTCATTATCGAAAGTTGGGGAAAAGTCAGGAATAGAAAACCGCCCTTTTTAAGTATTCTTTGCGCTTCTTTTATTATTTTTTCATAGCCTTCATAAAAGTGCTCAATGACTCCGATGGACCAGTAGCCGTCGAAATATTCGTCAGGGAAAGGGATTTCCCTGACATCTCCGGTAATTACATTTAGCTCGGGGTATTCTTTATTTATTTTTTTTATAGTATCACAAGCGAAATCTATCCCGATTGTCTGGTACCCATTTTTGTGCAGAGAATAAACAAAATGGCCGTTTCCGCATCCGCCCTCAATAATTTTTGAACCGGGCTTCAGAAATTTTTTTGTTATATTAAAAATAAATTTGTTTTCAGACCCCTTAAGAACAGATTTTTTAAAATCGTTACTGTTCCAGTGGCTATCCCAAAAATCAGGCGTTGCGCTTTTTTGAATAAAAACAAGCCGATTATTCTTACTATCGAAATATTTCATTCCTTTGTTTTAATGATAGCGTATAATTCTCCAAATTTAACGTAATAATTAATCAGTTTCATGCCTGCTTTTTCGATTTCTTCCTTAAAACTTTCTTCCGTATATTCGATAAAATGAGTGTTGTCTAATCTGTATTCAAATCCATTTTCTTTTTTATAAACTGACAGCCAATCGCGAGTAAGAAGAGGAACACGGATTAAAATTTTTGGAGCCAGATTTTTTATTCTTGAAAGAAATTCGTTTCTTTTTTTGATATGTTCCAGAACGTTTGAAAGAACTATAACATCAAAATTATTTTCCAATTTTAAGCAAGTTGCATCCTCAATTATAAAATGCAGATTATCCCGGTTAAAATTGGAAAATAATTTTGATGTTATAGTTCTTTCAAACGTTCTGAAACACACAACCCAAACACACCCAACACA
>CAZJKY010000099.1:1317-2726 GCA_964546915.1 uncultured Gammaproteobacteria bacterium
TGTGTTGGGTGTGTTTGGGGTTTTTTTTCGGTTTCTATATTTTTTTTAGAGATATCAATTCCGGTGACTTCGTCAGCTTTTTCTGCAATATCATAGGTAAGCATTCCATTACCGCATCCAATATCAAGCACCTTTTCTCCCTGCAGGATATTATCAATGAAAAATTTATGATAATTAATAACTTTGTGCTTGGGATGAATTCCATTTAACGAAGAAAAAAATCCGATCCAATGATAGGAGCTATTATGCAGTCTTATAAGCAGATTCAGTATAAGCTTGTTTGTAAATTTATTATCTCTTAAAAGAATGAGTATTTTTAATATAAATTTTCGCATATATTATTTAGTCGAAGTCGGTTTATTTTTAAATAAAAACTATTTGTTAATCCTAAGCACGGATTTAATTTTATTTATGATAATAATTAGGCTAAATAGAATGGTGTCGCGAAATAAAGGTAGAAAACAATAGAACGGTAAATGATATTTTTTAATTGAGTTAAAGCGAATAGAAAGATTGCCGATTAAGTGGGCTTTGGTCTTGACATATGATTTTCCGGCAATTTTTCTTTTGCAAAGAAACTCAGGAATATTGTAGAATTTTGTTTTTTTGAAGCATTTTAACCATAAATCATAATCCTGTCCATAATAGAGCGATTCAGCATATCCGTTAACTGATTTAATTAAAGCAGTATTGAAGACAACGCAGCTGTGAGCAAAGGGATTTATTTCTGACATTTTGTTTTTAATTTCCTCATCTGTAACTGGCCTTTTAATTTTAGTTTCTTTAGTGTCTAATAAATTTGAGTAAAAACAACCAATAATTCCATATTCATCGTTTTTTAATAAAAATTTTATTTGTTTTTCCAGCTTTTTGGGATGCCACACGTCATCAGCGTCAATTCTAGCGGTATATGGCGTATTAATCATTAATAATCCGATATTTAACGATCTCGTCAATCCGAGGTTATATTTGTTAATGTTCAGTATAAAGCGATCTTCTCCGAAAATATTTTTCCATTTTTCGATTGTTTGATCCGTAAGATCGGTTGATCCGTCATTTATACAGACAATTTTAAAATCTTGAAAGGATTGATCGTGTATACTTCTGAAACATTCTTCGAGAGATGATGCTTGATTATAGGCGGAAATCAATATTGTTACTGAAAAATTGCGGCTTTTTTTATTCATATAAAAAATGGCAATTATTTTTTAAAACATTGAGATATTTATCATATCCATGATTTTCAATCACTCTTAATTTCCCTAAATTTTTTTCGAGAACGAGAACTTTTTCATGAGATTTTTCATTATGGACAAGTAATAAGAGGCCGTCTTCTGAAAGGTGATAGTGGAGGTTTCTCAGGAAAAAGTTCTCGTTCTCGAAAACACACACCAAACACACCCAACACA
>CAZJKY010000100.1:0-2725 GCA_964546915.1 uncultured Gammaproteobacteria bacterium
AGTTAAAAGCGAAGGGATCAAATTTTTTGCGGTTTGTGGTTTTCCGTCAAAAAATTTTCGATCCCGAGCTTTTATACAACGTACCAACCAATTGTGCGTTCTCTCCATCGCCTTTTCCGCATACTCATGAGTCGCCGGATAATATGTGCATTCATCAAACGCCATATTAATATCAGCGCCGATTTTTCTTTGAAATTCCATTGATTTCTCCGGCGTAAACTCAATCAAACTTCCATCATAGGTTGACCTAAATTTAACTCCATCCTCGGAAATTTTTACTACTAAAGGCTGTTCCTCACCGCGAATATCTGCCTTTCTTGAAACTCCCACTCCCACTGGAGCTAAAAAATTTGCGTGTCGAGCCTTACTATTTTTTGCTAACGAAAACACCTGGAATCCTCCAGAATCACTCATCAGTGGTATATTCAACTGCGAATATTTATGTATTCCTCCTGCCTTTTCAATAATTTCTGCTCCCGGATGGGTCACCAAATGATAGGTATTAACAAAGGCTGTTTGAATACCAATCTCATTAACAAGTTGAGGTGACAACGTTTTAATCGTTCCCTTCGTGGCACATGGAGCAAACGCCGGAGTTTTGATTACTCCATGAGAGGTTGTAATTTCTCCCAATCGGGCTTTGGATTTCTTTGAAAAATGTTTAACTGAAAAAAATTTATTTATAATACTCTTTTACCTGGAAAAGAAAATATAAAGATAAAAGCGTCCCAATGACAAGTCCGCCAATGTTAAAACTGACGACATTTTGGACAGCCCCAATTAAAACGCTCCAGTAAAGTAAAGTCCAGGCTTTTTTTGACCGGGAAAAAAGTCCGGAAATCGCTAAACCCTCTAATAAAACTATCGCTCCTAAAAATAAAATATTCAAAATATAACCAAAGCCAAAAAACGGCTGGCCGGTCATCATTCCGCTAATCGTTCCCAATGGCACTAAAAATGTTCCTAATCCAAGTAAGGCTAAAAAGCCCAGCACACCGACGACGACACCAATAATCACCAAATATGGAGCGAACTTAACTAAAGCGTCCTTCCAAGCTTTAGGAAGTTGCGGTGCTTTTTTTCCCAAGTATTCTTCCAAGATAACTTCTAATTTTCCAAACATTGATCCGAAATCAGTTCTTTCTGTTTCTGTTTTTGCCATAATAATTTTTGAATTTATAATATTAATCCTAACATAAACTATCTTTCCAGTTCAACAAATTTAAAAGAATAATTTTCATCTCGATGATTTTCCTCAAAAACTTTCTTTTTAAACTCTGAATAATCGGGGAAAAAAGCATCGGCTTCAGGATATTCTTGATTCACCAAAGTCAGATAAAGTTTGTCTGCATATTTAATTCCTTGTTGATAGATACTGGCTCCGCCAATTATAAAAATTTCTCCCTGGCTCGTCGAAGTTTTAACGTAGGCAGTTCCCTTCTCAATAGCCTCTTCCATCGAAAGACATATAATGGCTTTACCATCTTTGTACGATCGAGCAGAGATGGTAAATCTCGGATCTCTTGTCACAACAATATTTACTCTATTTGGCAATGGCCGAAACTTTTCCGGTAAAGACTCGTAGGTCTTTCTCCCCATAATCACAACGTGACCCGACGTTAATGTTTTAAACCTTTTGAAGTCCTCAGGAATATACCAAAGAAGTTTATTATTTTTTCCCAGTTCCCGATTTTTTCCAATCGCGGCAATTATGTTTATCATAAGATCATAAGGACACTCTTATTAAAGACAGTCTTAAATAAGACTGTCTTTATTTAAAACCCTCCGGCCACTGTGACTTCTCCCTTAATCGGCGGATAAGGGTTATAATTAACAACCTCAATATCTTCAAATTTAAAATCATCAATATTTTTTACGTCAGCATTTAATTTAATCTTTGGAAATGGGCGGGGTTTTCTTTTTAGCTGTTCTTTTATTTGATCAATGTGATTAGAATAAATATGAACGTCGCCAAAAGTATGGACAAACTCGCCAGGTTTAATGCCGACGATTTGAGAAACCATTAATAAAAGTAAAGAATAAGAAGCAATGTTAAACGGCACACCTAAAAATACGTCGGCGCTTCTCTGATAAAGCTGAAGGTGAAGACGGTTGTCTAAAACATTAAAATGAAACATGGTGTGACATGGAGGAAGAGCGACTGATTTTTCCCTTGATGGCGCCATCTCATAGATATAGGCAGGATTCCAAGCCGAGACAATCAGATGTTTTCTGAATCTTTGTTTTTCATCTTTTAACTTATTAATCACCCAACCCAGTTGATCTACGGTTCTTCCACCATCTGAGGGCCAACGACGCCATTGAACCCCATAAACTGGTCCCAACTCCCCATATTTTTTCACAAACGGACTATTTTTTGGACTCGTTTTAATTTTCTCAACATATTCTTCTTGAGTTAATTTTGGGATTTGGGATTTAGGATTTTGGATTTGCGATTCTCCGAATCGCTTATACCCCCATTCATCCCAAATATGAACATTATTGTCCACTAAATATTTAATGTTTGAGTCGCCTCTCAAAAACCAGATTAATTCGTGAGTAATCCCCCGCATAAAGACTTTTTTTGTCGTCAAAAGTGGAAAACCCCGAGATAGATCAAATCTAATCTGCCGGCCAAAAACACCTTTGATATAAACGCCCGGATTGCCCCAAACCGGCTTTTTCACGCCATTCTTGAGAATGTCTTTGAGAAGATCTAAATATT
>CAZJKY010000101.1:0-1318 GCA_964546915.1 uncultured Gammaproteobacteria bacterium
AAATGGTATGTCATTCATATTCAAACAAGCTATGAAGGACGGGTTAAACAAGCCTTGGAACAAAGAGTCAAAAGCTTGGGAGTTGAGGACAAAATTTTTGATGTAGTCATTCCAACCCGCGAAATTATTGTTGTTAAAAAAGGCAAAAAAACTAAGGCGATTGAAAAAGTTTTTCCCGGTTACATTTTAATAAAAATGATTTTAAATGATGACTCATGGTTGGTTGTCCGCACGACTGAGGGAGTGACTGGATTTGTTGGCGCCGGATTGAAACCAACCCCGATCTCTGATAAAGAGGTTGACGCGATCATGAAGTTTGTCCAACAAGAACAGCCGAAGTTCAAATCTAAGTTTTCTGTTGGCGAAGCAGTCAAGATTACGGACGGACCTTTTTCCGACTTTCTTGGATCAATTCAAGAGATTGATGAAGAAAAAGGTAAAATAAAAGTTTTGGTGTCAATTTTTGACCGGGAAACACCGGTTGAGCTTGACTTTTTACAGGTGACTAAGTTATAAATAAAAAAATCAAGTTAAATCCTAAATCCTAAGCATCAAATCACAAATAAATTTTAAATATTAAATTCGAAATTCTAAACAGTTTAAAAATTTAGTATTTTGAATTTAGATTTTATTTGGAGCTTGTAATTTATAATTTAGAATTTTATTTACAAAAGTGCCAAAGAAAATTAAAATAATACTTAAGTTAAACTTGGCGGCTGGCGAAGCAACTCCGGCGCCTCCGGTTGGTCCGGCTTTGGGCCAGCATGGTGTGCCGATTATGGAGTTTATCAAAGAATATAATGCCAAGACGGCCAAGATGAAAGGTCAGATTATTCCGGCCGTTATCACCGTCTATGAAGATAGAAGCTTTACTTTTATTACCAAGTTGCCGCCGGTGGCGGCTATGATTAAAAAGAAACTGTCGTTAGAAAAAGGATCTGGTAAGCCAAATACGGAAAAAGTGGGCAAGTTAACACAAGCTCAATTGGCAGAAATTGCTAAAGAAAAAATGGCTGATTTAAATACTAATAATGTTGAGGCGGCCATGAAAATAATTGCCGGAACAGCACGAAGCATGGGAATCGACGTAGAGAAATAATAAATCATAAATAACAAATCACAAATAAATATTAAATAATAAATTCAAAACAGTTTAAGATTTAAGATTTGATATTTAAAATTTATTTGGAACTTGGAATTTATTATTTAGGATTTTTTTAATATTATGGGCAAGGTTAAACCAAGACTAATCGGAGATACCGAGGTTGAAGAAAAGCAAAAAAAAGAGCAAAAAGAAAAATCGAAAGAAAAGAAAATG
>CAZJKY010000101.1:1418-2696 GCA_964546915.1 uncultured Gammaproteobacteria bacterium
CGCGGCAAGCATTATCAAGAAGCAAAAAAAATGGTTGATGTTAATAAATATTATTCTTTAAAAGAAGCCATTTCATTATTAAAAAAACTCAAACCAACTAAGTTTGATCAATCAGTGGAACTGCATTTTGTTATGGACGAAACAGGACTAAAGGGGGAGATTGAACTGCCTTTTTCGACCGGAAAAATCGTTAGAGTAAAGATCGTTGACGATTCAGTTCTTTCTGATCTTGAAAAAGGCAAAATTGAGTTTGATGTTTTAGTTACTCATCCTTCTTTTATGCCAAAACTAGCCAAATTTGCCAAAGTTTTAGGCCCAAAAGGTTTAATGCCTAATCCAAAAGCCGGGACGATTTCTCCTAAGCCGGAAGAAGTCGTTAAAAAATTTGAAAAAGGCATGCTTCGTTGGAAAACCGAGGCAAAATTTCCTTTAATTCATCAGATGATTGGCAAGATTTCCTTTGAAGAAAAAAACTTGCTTGCCAATGCGGAAAAATTCCTTGAGGCCGTCGGCAAAGCTCATATCAAAAAAGCCTTCATCAAAACTACCATGAGCCCGGCAGTAAAGTTACAACTGGAAAAATAATCCAGGCCGTACAACCTCGTAGGTTGTATGAGGCTAAATTTTGAATCTTCTTTTGGCCAGATCGATAATAATATCAGCGGCATCTTCAATTCCTAAGTTTGAGCCGGTGCGAACAACCAGGTCATAGTGATGAGCTTTGCGATGATCGTGGTTATAAAGAGTTTGGACAAAGTCTTTTCTTTCTTGATCTGATTTTTGGACTCTTTTGATTGCTTCTTGTCTTGAGATATGTTCATAGGTCATCTCCCAAGTAATTCTTTGTTCCATTTCACAGACGACTCTTACTTTTAATGAATGAGGAAAAAGAAAATTAGCGCCGCGGCCAATAATAATCGCATGACCTCGTTGTCCGATTAAAGATAAAACTTTAACTAAGTGTCTATAATATCCGGAGAAACTAAGAAACCGGCGGCCAAAAATATTTAACACAAACTCATCAACTAAAGGCAGTTTTTTTTCGTCAATCGACCTAACTAATTCTTTTTCAAGACGAGCCTCCTTGGCAATTTCATCAATAATTTCATGATGATAGACCTTCCATGGTTTGCCTAATCTTTGAGCGACCAGATTGGCAATTGCTTTTCCGCCCGAACCCATCTCTCTTGAGATGGTAATGATCGGCAGAGGACCTTTTGGTTTAGGAAGTATTTTTTTAGAAAAGAGAAAACAATTTTGTTGTATCAATTGATACAA
>CAZJKY010000102.1:0-2678 GCA_964546915.1 uncultured Gammaproteobacteria bacterium
AAACGTTGATTTTTCATATATAACCCTTGATGAAAAAACGCAAAAGATCTTTGATCTTTCTTTAAATCAAAAAACCCGGGGAACATTATCAGGATTGATAAAAGAAGGATTAATAGAGAAAGAGGGAAATGTAGGGAACGACCCCCGTGTCGTTCCAAACAAATACAAATTAACAGAAAAAGGATTTGCGGAATTATGTCTTGAATTTCCATTTTTCCGATTCCTCAAGGAAAAATGGGATGGAAAATGGCGCGTTATTTCCTATGAAATCCCGGAAAAAAAACGGGAGATCCGTGACCGCTTGCGCCGGGAAATGCAGGGCTGGGGACTGGGCCCTTGGCACCGGTCTTTCTGGTTAACTCCACACCCGATCCTAACCACCCTAAAAGCCCTAACCTCCCAAAAAGAGGAAGAGCGCTATATCCAGGCTTTTGAATCAGATCATGTCTTTGGCGACCGTAATATTCTTATCGAAAAGGTCTGGGGCAAGACCGCTCTTGATAAATCCTACCGGGAACTTTTCAAAAAATGGCATGAAGTCTTGTCATCAAACGACGAAAAGATAGATAAGTTTAAAAAGGTTATCTCCGAGTATGTTGTTCTTTTGAGACAAGATCCCGGTCTTCCCAAAGAGCTAATCGGTGACAGCTGGATTGGATTTGAGGGATGGAATATTTTTAAGGAAATCAAAAGCATACTACTTTCGTAAAATCCTAAATTCTAAATCCCAAGTTCCAAATAAGTTTAAAATTTTAAATTTAAAACGTTTATTATTTATTTGTGATTTGCAATTTAGAATTTGGAATTTTGAAAATAATGTCTCCCTCCACGTCCGTCCGTAATATTTTAATATTTTTGGCTTTAAGCATATCCAAAATCTTTTGATGAGGATGGCCGTACGAATTATTTTTTCCAACACTTATCACTGCTACTTTAGGGTCTGCTAAGTCTAAAAATCTTTTAGTCAGTCCGTTTTTTGAGCCATGATGAGGGATTTTTAAAATATCAATCTTTTCTAAAACGCCATGTGATAATCTGCTTAATACAAAAGGTGAAGCATCTCCTGTAAATAACACCCTAGCGCCCCTACAACATTCAAACAATAAAACACTGGAAAAATCATTATCATTATTAGAATTTAGATTCCTAATGGGCCAAATCATAGTAAATTTAGCCTCATCCAACCTACGAGGTTGTACGGCCTGAATTATTTTTCCGGCCAAAGCCTCTTCAATCTTAACTTTTTTGTTAATGATTTTTTCTTTCAATCGTTTAAACGATTGAAGTGATGCATTTAGATCGTTTACTAAAAAAATCGTGCCGATTTGATAGCGATCCAAGATATAGTTCAAGCCACCGAAATGATCTTTCTGGTTATGAGAAATGAAGATCAACTCAATTTTCCGGTCCCAAAAAGGCATATATTTTCCCAGACAGGAAAGAACTTTCTTATCCGGCCCGGCGTCAATCAAAACATCAACTTTATTTTTTATCCGGATATAGGCAGCGTCGCCTTGCCCCACATCGCAAAAGACAATTCTCGTCCGTTCGTCGAAAAAACTATTGAAAAATATTAGCAAACAAATAAAAAAAGAAGCAATGACAGCAAGAAAGATGGCCTTTTTTGTGACAGGAGAAGAATTCATTTAAACTGTAAAAATATATAAGGTATTTTCGCCAATGTCTCAATCACCCAAACCAAATAACTCAAAATGCCATAAGAAATTAGACTAGGAATATAGCCTAAAAAATAACTGATTTTTCCCAAAATCGCGGTCAGAAATCCAAAGACCATCAGGACCGGAATCGTTTCGGCTACTAACAGATTGGCCAATGGAGAAATTAAAGATACTTGTTTAAAATAGAAAAAGATTATTGGCGCCGTAAAGACTTGAGCCGCCAAAGTCAGGCGGAGACTTTTCAAAACATAGTTATTATTTGGCTGGCTTTGGCCAAAAAGAATTATTCCTAAAGTCGCCCCATATGAAAGTTGTAAAGAAACCGTCTTCAGCCAGTCGGGCCAAAAGATTAAAATAAAAATCAAGGAAAGAAAAAGCGCGTACAAAGTATAGTTTTTTCTTCCGGTTATAATTGCTACGTGCGTGAGTAAACCCATAAAGCCGGCTCTGACAATTGGGGCTTTTGGTCCAACGAAAATGACAAAGGAAATGATTGCCAGTATCGTTATCAAAGTAGACAGCTGTTTGCTAAGAAATTTTGTTGATGAGCTGATCATTGAAGAAAGCAGAGTAATATTAATTCCGGAAAGAACGACTAGGTGGAGTAAGCCAACGATCTTTAGCTGTTGATAAAACTCTTTAGTGGTTTTTAGGTTAACGCCGAAAATAATACCATTTAATAGCGAAGCATGAGGCTCGGGAAGATAAGAGTTGATGACGGACGTGAAAATAGAGGGAGTAGGCATAGAATAAAAATTCTAAATTATAAATTCCAAGTTCCAAATAAATTTTAAATTTTAAATTTAAAACGTTTAGAGCTTGTTTGTGATTTGTAATTTAGTATTTAGGATTTTTTTAGTTAATTTGTTGATATCAAGCTCTTAATCTTCTCATACACCCCTTTATTAACCACCTTTTTTATCAACAATTCATCGATTGTCGAGTAGGGACGGTTTTTGATGATTTTGTTGGCAGTGACTTTGCCAATTCCAGGCAGAG
>CAZJKY010000103.1:0-2649 GCA_964546915.1 uncultured Gammaproteobacteria bacterium
TACCAACATCAGGGAGTATCGATTTTTGGCGGAGTAATTCGAGCCATCAAAGATACGGTTTTAAGACAACAACTTCAGGGCGGATCAACCATTACTCAACAGTTAGTCAAGTCAGCCTTATTAACATCTGAAAGAACTGTAAGACGAAAAATTCGCGAAATAATTTTGGCTCTTTGGACGGAAAAAATCTTTTCTAAAAATGAAATTCTCGAGTTTTATCTCAATCAAATTCCTTATGGCGGCGCTATCTACGGCATTGAAGAAGCGTCGCAAAGATTTTTTGCTAAACCGGCAAAAAACTTAACCTTGGAACAGGCGGCTTTTATTGCCGGACTGCCTCAAGCGCCTTCTTTTTATTCACCCTACAACAATCCTGATTTGGCGGTCACCAGACGCAACGAAGTTTTGAAGGCTATGTTTGAACAAAAATATATTGATAAAAATATTTATAACAAAGTGATAAAAACCAAGCTTATTGTTAAACCGTTTGAAGAAAAAATCAAAGCCCCTCATTTTGTTTTTTATATCAAAAGCTTACTCGAGCAAAAATACTCGACTAAAGAAATTGAAGAAGGCGGTCTAAAGGTAATAACGACTTTAGATCTTGATATTCAAGAGGAAACGGAAAAAATTCTCAAGGAAGAACTGGAAAAAATCAAAGATCTTAATGTTTCCAATGGAGCTATTCTTGTGACCCGACCGCCGACCGGTGAAATTTTGGCGATGCTCGGGTCAGTTGATTATTTCGCCACAGATAGCGGTACTTTTAATGTCACCACCTCAGATCGTCAACCAGGAAGCTCCATTAAACCACTCAACTATGCAGTCGGACTGGAAAGAAAGCTGGTAACGGCAGCTACAGTTTTTATTGATTCTCCAACTTGTTTTACCGGCGGCGGACAACCCCAAGCTTATTGCCCTGTCAACTACGATGGCAAATTCCACGGACCACAAGGTTTAAGATTTTCTCTTGGTAGTTCTTATAATATTCCCGCTGTTAAAATGCTGGCAATTAATGGGGTCAAGGATTTTATTGCTTCAGCTTCGGCCTTTGGCATTACCACTTTTAAAGATCCGAAAAATTACGGATTATCTCTAACTCTTGGCGGAGGAGAAGTAAAAATGACTGAGATGGCTCAAGCTTTTTCCAGTTTTGCCAACCGAGGCGTTGTTAAAAACCTTAACCCGATTCTAAAAATTGAAGATAAATTCGGCAAAACTTTATTTAAATTTGAAAATCCGAATTTTGTTTCTAATATTAAAAAACCTCTTAATTATCCAAGCTTTTTATCGATTTCCGGAACTAAAGCAATTTCTCCTGAGACGGCTTTTTTGATTTCTCATATTTTGTTAGATAATAATGCCCGTTCGGCTGCCTTTGGTGAGTCTTCTTTTCTGGTTGTTCCTGGTCATGCCGTTTCCGTGAAGACCGGAACGACCGATGACAAACGGGATAACTGGACCATCGGCTATACGCCTAATTTTATGACCACGGTCTGGGTAGGGAACAATGATAATACGCCAATGAATCCTTATCTAACCTCGGGAGTGACTGGTGCTGCTCCAATCTGGAATCGAGTAATGAGAATTCTTTTGAAAAATCAGCCGGATCTCTGGCCGATTCGGCCGGAAACGGTTATTGGCAAACAAGTCTGTTGGGATTCAGGAGATCTGATGGTCAAGCAAGATGACGGTAAAGAAAACTGTCCATCACGATTTGAATATTTTATTAAAGGTACCGAACCAAAAGAATCGCATATTTCCAAACAAACAATTGCTGTCACTAAAGATGATAAACTGGCTCCGGAAAATTTTCCAGATGTTGAGATGAAAGAAAAAACCATTATCAAAGATGCTTTTGGTCTTTATTGCGTTGACTGTAATCATGACAATGAACCATACCAAACGATTAGACTTTAAAAAAATCAAAACCATCGCCATTGTTGGTTTATCTGATAAACCTGACCGTCCGTCCTATAAAGTGGGAAAATATCTTTTAGAACAAGGTTTTAAAATCTTTCCCGTCAACCCGAACATCGATAATTTTTTAGGAATAAAAAGTTATAAAACGTTATCCGATATTAAGGAAAAAATTGACGTCGTAGATATTTTTCGTAAATCAGAGTTTGTTGAACCGATTATTGAGGAAGCTATAAAAATCGGCGCCAAAACTATCTGGATGCAGGAAGGTGTTGTTAACGAAAAGGCCGCCGCCAAAGCCCGTGCTGGAGGACTAACTGTTATCATAAACATGTGCATGATGAAAGAACACAAAAAAAAGATCAAAGTTCAAAGATTAAAAATCAAAACCAAGTTTAAATCTTAAATCTACTTATTTTTAAATTATTTTTGATATTTGATATTTGATTTTTAATATTTTCCAATATTAATTTAGAAATCTTTTATAAAGAAAAGAGTTCATAATTTAAATATCACTTGACAATATAATATTGTACTAGTATACTAGTATTTAATTATGAATAAAGTAGGGGAGTTGGTTGAAGCATTTTTAAAAAATAAGTCAAACGAAGAAATGCTGGACTTTTTGAAAGGAATATTAACACCAAGAGAGATAGAAAAATTGTCAACTCGATTACAAATTGTTAAATTGTTAAAATATGAACTTAACTAATTTTATAAGAGCAGGCA
>CAZJKY010000104.1:0-2635 GCA_964546915.1 uncultured Gammaproteobacteria bacterium
GTCTGGAAAATGAAATGGAATTATAATGCGGGTAATGTGACGGCAAGTCTCCAGAACGGTTCTTTCGGCAAACTAATGACCGAAGATGGAGATTTAATATCTGATGGACAGTTAAGACCTTATTATTCAGTAATTTCCTCTCAAATAAAAGATGAGTCTACCATGCAACGGCAACTTTTATTCCTGACGGGGCAAAAAAAATATGAAGTTGAATTAAATTACAAAGCCAATAATCAACCAGACTGGCCAGCCGGCATTGGTTTTTTGAAAAACAATTTATCTATTGCCAGCGCAGAAGCGTTAATGCTTGATCCTGGAATAAATGTTGACATGAAAGAAACCAGAGTCTATAATCTGGCCGTTTTTACAAATCCAAAACTTTTTCAGATCATTGAAAAAAAACAATCTCTGTTATTGCCGATTTTGAATCCTAAATTCGGCGGAGATATTAAAATTACCATCGATAATCGAATTAAATACCGAATTGTTAAAGAACCTGAGAATGGAGACAATATGGTGTTAAAAGGAATCTGGTCTTTATAAAACTTGGTGTTTATTCAATTTTGCAAACCTTATCCGTTGATATTCTATGCCTTCTGCGATTCAGCCACTTAATCATAACCGGAGCGGTTATGTACTGGGAGAAAAAATACTGTATTAAGCTTTGAGTGCGCCGAGTCTGACATAATTTTTTGCTATAATTAACTTGATGAAAAAGATAATTGTTTTTATCACCCTTCTTGTCCTTACACTCACTATTGGAAAAAATCTATTACCTTTTGGAGACCGAATGTTTGATTTTCATGATGAAAGTCAACCAGCACGTATTCAACAATTCGTCTTAAATTTAAAGAGCTTGCAGATTCCTCCTCGCATTGCCCCAAACATGTCATTTAATTTGGGATACCCTGTATTTAATCACTACGCGCCGTTTTCCTATTGGTTGACATCTTTTATAAACGTGATTGGATTTGATGTTGTTGATAGTTTAAAACTTTCATTTTTATTAGCGATTATCTTATCTTTTTCATTTTGTTTTCTATTTTTACGAGAATTTTTTGATTTTAAATCAAGCTTGCTTGCGGCTGTCCTATACGCTTCCTCTCCTTGGATGGCTGTCGAGATATTTATAAGAGGCAATTTAGGTGAAGTCTGGTTCATGGCACTACTGCCTATTATCTTTTGGTCAATATATAGAAATTCCCACTCACAAAAATCCATTATATTTATCTTAACCAGTCTCGTTTTATCCTTTGGTCTTACCGTCCACAATGCTCTTTCGGTTGTCTTAATCCCTATGGTGTTTGTCTTTATTTTTCTTTTGCCAAATATTAAAAAAAACCTATTTTCTTTAGGTTTTGGTTTTTTGCTTAGCGCCTATTTTCTGGTTCCTGGAGTTTTGGAGCTGTCTTCAACCATCGCCTCAACCAGAGTTAATTTAGGCTATCTTGATCAACTTCTCTGTGTTTGGCAGCTTTGGACGACTCCTTTTTGGGGGTATGGCGGGTCAATCTCAGGTTGTGAAGATGGTATGTCATTTATGCTGGGAAAACCACAGTTACTAATCGGCTTAATTGGTCTAATCGGTCTAATTACCTACTTAATAAGAAATAAATCCAAGGAGTCTATTCTCAAAAAAAGAGTGATTGTATTTATGATTGTAATGACAATTGGCACCACCTTTATGACCACCTATTATTCGTATAATATTTCCAAAGTTCTCGCCCCTTACATCGGTTGGATACAGTTTCCTTGGCGTCTTTTGCCGATTTCACTTTTTGGCTTAAGCTTTATGGCATCAGGAATTATTATTTCTAAAAAATTTAATAAGTTAAGTTTGTTTTTAATAATCTTGGCGATTGTTGTTCCTTTCTATAACTCCAAATTTTTTCTTAAAGATACTATCAAAAAATCCAAATACAATAATAACTTTTTGTCCAAAACTTATATTGAGAAAGCAGTCGCTTATAAGGTATCGGAATACTTACCTATTTCCGCCAGTTACAAACAATGGTTAAAATATGAACCAAAAAAAGACAGTAGTGAGTTAGTAGATGAGACATTACTTGATGGTAGGTTTGCACACCCGCTGGACAATGGTCAATTAACCATCATTAAAAATGATAATTTTGAAAAAATTGCAAAGACCGACTCAAAAAAAATATTAATTAATGTTCATTATCTGCCTTATTGGAAAATATATATCAATAATTCATTATATCTTCCAACCCAACTTGATAAACTTGGTCGTCCTATAATTATGCTAAAAAAACCTTCTACTATAACGGTAAAATATGAGCAAACTATAGTAGAAAAAGTGGGTAATATTATTTCGATAATAACTTTATTTGGGCTAATTCTATTTGTTAAATCAAAATTATTTTATGGAAGATAAAAATCAACTTAAAAAACAAACAATTCTAAGTACTTTAAGCCTATTTTTTCAAAGCGGTTATTCGGCCGTTCTTGGCTTTGCCGCTAATTTGGTTTTGACTATTCTTCTGTCTCCCCAAATATTTGGTATTTATTTTACCGTTTTATCAATCATCGCTATCTTTAATTATTTTTCCGATATTGGCCTGGCTGCTTCCTTAATCCAAAAAAAAGACATTGAAGAAAAAGAAGTCTTAACGGT
>CAZJKY010000105.1:0-2634 GCA_964546915.1 uncultured Gammaproteobacteria bacterium
CCTTCTTCTTCGACTTCACGTAGCGCCGCCGTCTCCATTGATTCCGTTGAATCTTTATCGCCGACTAAGCCTTTAGGAAAAACCCAGCCTTTATGCTCCGAATGTTGGCAGATAAGCCAGAGACAGGAGTTAAGAGTTAGGAGATAGGTGTTAGGTGGGATTTTTTTAAATACAATGCCGCCGGCGGAAGTTTGATGAATGGTTTTCATATTTTCAATAAAGACAGTCTTTAAAAAGACTGTCTTTGATCAGAGCCAACTGCTTCTCTTATATTCTTATATCCATCTTTTTCCATAAGTACTTCCAACTCTAAGTTAATCTGTGATATCAACTGTGGTCCTTGAAAAATTATTCCGGTAATCAATTGAATCAAAGAGGCGCCCAACTTTATTTTTTCATAAGCATCTTGACCGGAAAACGCGCCGCCGCAGCCAATAATGATTAATTTATTTTTATATTTTTTATAAGTTAATTTGATCAGTTCATTTGATCTTGGTTCACAGGGTTTTCCGCTAAAATTACCAACCTTAAATTTATTTTCCTGTTTATCAAGTAATGGACTTTTTCTATCTTTGAAAAGATTGCCAATAATTACTCCCTTGATAAAAGTGAATTGGCTAATAATTTTTAATATCACTAAAAATTCCTGATCACTTTTATCAATCGGCATTTTAATAAAAATTGGTTTTTTTATTTTTAATCGATTAATCGATTGAAGTAGAAAATTTAAATTCGACGGTTTATAGAAATTGACATGATTATTAATCAGATTTGGACAGCTAATATTCAGTTCATAATAACTATTTTTTATTTTGGCTTTTTCGGACATTTTAAAAACAGAAGCAATGTCTTCAATCGCCTGAGCGGTTGAAGTAATTTTTAAAGAATTAGTCACTCCGATACTAATACCAACAGGAATAATGAATTTTAATTTCTTTAGTTTTTCAGCAATTTTTGTTACCCCTTGATTTTTAAAACCTTTATTAACCATCAGAGACTGGGATTTTGGCAACCTGTCCAAACGTGGCCGGGAATTACCTTCGTAAGGAAGATTGGTAATTGTTCCGACGCTTTGAAAACTAAAACCTAAAGTCGATAAAACTTGGGTGAGTTGGGCGTTATAATCAAAACCAGCCGCCAGACCAATTGGTCCGTCGAAATTAATACCGGCGATTTTTTGTTTTAGTTTTAAAGATTGATAATTCAATTTCCAGTCAAAATAATTTTTTAAAAAAGTTTTTCCGAGAAGTTCACCAAAAAAAGTATGGGTTTGATGGACAGATTCAGCATCAAATAAAAATAATATTAGCTTGATAATTTTTTGATAAATAAAAGCGATTATTGTTAAGCGAAGAAAAAATCTTTCTTTATAAAAAATCTTACAGCTCAAGAAAAAAATAATAAAACTGATTAAAGCTGATAAGGTACAGTAAATACAGATGCTTTTTAAAATAACTAATTGAATGTACATGAGATATAAAGAAAAGATGGCACCGATCATTGATTGAAGAACAATCCAGTAAGTAAAGATTTTTTTCCTAAAAATAATTAAGGCAATTATGGCGATTAATAAGAAAGAATATTGAAAGACTCCGGCAACCGCCAAAGGAATTCCAAACATGACTGAATAAGAACTTCTCAAGACTTTTCCGCAATCAGAAAGAATCGGTAGAAAATTATTGACAGTACAAGGAAGAAGGACATTGTTAAAATGTTCCCAGGTAAGGTAAGAGGAATCAACTAATCCTAAAAAAGATAATAACAATAAGATTAATATCATGTTAGATTAATTTTATTTGCCTCTTTAATCATCTCAATCGTATGAGGTAGAACTTTTAGTTTGGAAGCTTCTTCTTTTGTAAACCAACCATATTCTTCAGCTTCGTGATTCAAAATAATTTTTTGATTACTATCTTTTAGTTGACAAAGAAACACTGTAAAAATTCCCTGCCAACCATGTCTGGTATCAATAAAAGTTTTTGGTAATAATTTGTATTTTAAAATATCTATACCCAATTCTTCTTTAACTTCTCTTATTAAAGCATTATCTGCTGTTTCGTTTTTTTCTATTACTCCTCCTGGCAAATTCCAAACAAAAGGAGCGAAGTCTTTATCTTCGGGATCAATTTGAACCCTTTTTGTTAAAAGAAATTGGCTATCTTTTTTGATAGCGGCGATGACGACCGGTTGAATTCTCATGGCGGAGATGAGAGGATTCGAACCTCTGATAACCTTGCGGTTATACTAGTTTTCGAGACTAGCCCGTTCGTCCACTCTGGCACATCTCCAATAGAGCTAATTTTACCAAAACTCGTTGAGAAAAACTTCTCTTTAAGGTAAAATGTTTGAATTCAGGTGTAAGTTATTTGGTGCGTTGGCGAAGTGGTAACGCGACTGTCTGCAAAACAGTTATGCGCCAGTTCAATTCTGGCACGCACCTCAGAAGAAAGTGTAAAAATCAAAGATCAAAAATCAAAAACGAGTTTAAAATTCAAATATTTAAACTTTTAACTTGGTTTTGATCTTTACACTTTGAGATTTAATTTTATAAGGAGGGTGGGCAGGACGGTAATGCGCGAGTCTTGAAAACTCGTGAGCGTAAGCTCTAACAGGTTCGACCCCTGTACCCTCCGC
>CAZJKY010000106.1:0-2626 GCA_964546915.1 uncultured Gammaproteobacteria bacterium
TGTGTTGGGTGTGTTTGGTTTTTTTTGTTTTTCGTAAAATTTGATCCCTTCGCTTTTACCTAATAACCAATCACTAACAACCAGTCACCAATTATTATACGGCGTTATTCAAGGTGCCACTTTTGAAGATCTTAGAAAAAAATCAGCCGAGTTTGTTGTTTCCCAGCCGGTTGATGGAATCGCCATTGGTGGCGTGTCGGTGGGCGAAACAAAGTCTGAGATGAGAGATCAAGTAAGATGGGTGAGTGATTATTTGCCAAAGGATCGACCAGTCCATTTGCTTGGGGTCGGGCAGATTGATGACATTATTGATTTAGTGAAATATGGAGTTGATACTTTTGACTGTGTCGAGCCCACGCGCCTTGCTAGAATGGGAAGAATTTATCAAATAACAAGGCTTGATACCGTTAATAAAAGCTCGCTGAGCAATTTTTACGAAAAACTAAAAAGTCGCAAAAATCACTCAGCTTCGCTTTCAAGACAAACAGATATTTTAAAAAGCATCTATAAATCTGACCTCTCACCTGTTGATGAAAGTTGTAACTGTTACGTTTGCAAAAATTTTACAAAATCATATCTTCACCATCTTTTTAAACAGAAAGAAATTCTTGGATATACGTTGGCAACGTATCATAATTTATGGGCGATGGAAAAACTATTTGAAGAAATTCGGGAAATGATTAGTAAAGATATAATTTAACTAAAAATTTTTGTAGGCCTTATTGAAAGTAGCAAAGTCGACTTCTTTTTTGCCTTCTAATTGGACTTTTTTAATAATTAATTTTCCGTTAACCAATTCTAAATCAGTAATTTTAAGACGTTTAGCCTCATCCAACCTCGTAGGTTGTATTGGCTTGATCATTGTCCAGAGGCCGGGCCAAGGATAAAGGCCGCGGAAGAGATTATAGATTTTTTCGGCTCCAATTCCTTCAAGGGCTTTTTTCAGTGTTTTTAATTTAATAAATCCATCTTCTTTGGTAAGTTTTTTTGTGTAGGTGGCGAGGGTATGGTTTTGGGGTTTTAATTGAAGACTGTCTTTATTAAAGACAGTCTTCTTAAACATCTCAAAAGCTAAATTTGTCAATTTTTTTTCAAGATCCGGCCGTTTGTCTGTTTTTTTTATTGTTAAACTTTGTTGAGCAATAATTGGGCCGTGATCAACCTTTTCATCCATTTTTATTATGGTAACACCGGTAGTTTTATCTCCAGCAATAATAGGAGAGGCGATTGGGGATGAACCGCGGTATTTAGGTAATAAAGATGGATGGATATTCCAGAAGCCGTATTTGGGGAGATCTAAAATTTCTTTAGGAATGATTTCGCCGAAGGCGTAAACTAGGGCCAGGTCAATATTTTTTAAAGCACTAAATTCTAAATTACAAGCTCCAAATAAATTAGAAATTCCAAATTCCAAACGTTTGGGATTTTTTATTTGAGATTTATTATTTATTTGTGATTTGTGATTTAGGATTTTAGATTTAATCTTATATTTCTCCGCTACTATTTTAACCGGTGTTGGCGTTAAGATTTGTTTTCTCCCAACTGGCTGGTCAGACTGAGTGACAACGAGTTTAACTTCAATTAACCCGCCTTCGTCAAGACTACGGCGGGCAGGTTGATTAATTGATACATCAGTGATTAGTTTTTCAAGAAAACTGGCGGAAAAGTCCGGCGAACCAAAATAGGCAATAGAAAGTTTTTTCATAAGAATTTTATTTATTTTTAAAATCGATTAAAATCGCCGGAGCAGTAGCATCTTCTTTAATTTCAAGTCCGGCCGGATAAGTAAACTTTAATTCCCACCTTTTGCTTTTATATTCTTGGTAAACGATCGGCGTTGGCGTCGGTGGCGGCTTTGTTGGAGTAATGCTTAAAAGACAATTAATAACTTTGTTGTTTTTTTCGACATTCTGTCCATAGCGAATACCTAAGATAAAAAATAAAACAACGATTAAGAAACTGATAAAAATGTAAGACCTTAACTTCATAACAAAAATTATAGCGGACTTTATTAGTATTGACAAAGGCAATTATCATTAGTATACTTTTCTACAGATCCTCCTAATAGGGAGATGAATTGAAATCTTTTTCTCTACGCAATTTAAATCAAGGGATCAGGTGCCGACTGGTACCTGAAAAGACGATTTCCTTGATGAATTTTTTCATCAGGGGGCGTCTAACCCATTCGCTTGAGGGAAAAAGACCAAAGCACCCTTTTTAAGGAGGATCTCTAGTTCCTCATTAATCACCCATGTGCCAGAATGCCACGTTTTAGTCTATGGTAGTATTAAAAAAATCTTTAAAAGATAACAAGGAAGAGCCGATTGTTGATCAACCTCTTGACGTTTCCAAATTAATTGAAGGAGTTGAGTCTAAGCCTATTATGCCGATGGTGGATAAACCTATTGTAGCGGCTAAGTCTAATTTGCCGGCCCAAAGATACGATGTTCCGGTCGAAGAAAGATTAAAAGAAGATTTAAAGATTAGTTATCAAGCCAAAGGCATTTTAGATATTACTTTTGGCGGTTATGGTTTCTTACGTCAGAACTATGTTTTAAGTCCGGACCATGATATCTATGTTTCTACTTCCCAGATTCGTCGTTTTTGGTTGAGACGGGGGGACGAA
>CAZJKY010000107.1:0-2562 GCA_964546915.1 uncultured Gammaproteobacteria bacterium
ATATGAAAATACTATTCATTTCCAATTCGTCTTCAAGGCGACTCTTTGGGGAGGGTAGTATTTTTATGGCCTAAAGAGTAAAAAATTAATTACCAATCCCCGCCCAAGTAAAGGCGGGTTTTTTAATGGTCGAAAAATACAGCTTCCCCCTCAAATTAATGAGGGGGATTTTTTGTGGTTAATAAATTTAATTTAAAAAATATGGAAAATATATTGTCTATTAGAACAAATCATTGGTTAGAAAATCAAAAATTATTAGCTAATAATTCAATAGCTAAATTATTAAACAGCTGGGATCTTAATGTCCCTTTAACTAAATTAACCCTCGATAAAAAAAAGCAGGCTGGTTTTGTTATGGAAACAGTTATGGCTGCCTATGGTTTGTTTTTTGAAGACGGTATCTTAGATCAGATTGTTGATGGTTTTTATCCGAGTTTAGATGGACAGTTACAAGGTAAGTTAACTGATAATCATAAGTCCTTAGCGGTTTCAATCCACGGAGATGGTATTAATACGGCGGTTAAATACGCTCCAGTATTAACAGGCTCTTTAGAAATTGGGGCTCTATCACCATTAAAAGTTGCTCTCAATGGAAATGATGGCGTATTAAGTTTTGCAGTTGGTGGTGTATCATGGCAGTTGGGAATTAACTTTGCTCAACCTCCACCTCACGCAACCACCAAGTTTCATTTTCAAAATAGTTCTTATTTTGGTAAATCATATGTTGACGCTTGTGTCAGTAGTCAAAAAGGTGGTTTTGTTTTAGTAGATACCGGTCATCCCTGCGAACAAGGATGTAAATTTTGTACCTACGAACAAGGACAAATAGTTATAAATCAAGATAATTTCATCAAAGTTGAGCAGGTTCTCGACTTTATTGCTAGTAAGACTAGTAAAATCACTGCTTGCTTTTCTTCTGGCTCAGCTCTCACTCCTGACAGAGGAATTGTAGCTTTATTTTCACCGATGTTACAAACTGTTGATAAATTAAAAGCAAAATATCCAAACTTAAAAGTTGAGTTAGAGCTAGAACTAATGCCTTGGGAAACAACCGAAGACGAAGCTGTTTTAGACATAATAAGCAAATATCATCAGAAAGGCTATGTTAAAGCAGTCAATTTTAATTTAGAAACGCCTTACGGAATCGATCGAAACGAATTCATGAGTACCGAACCACATGGAAAAGCTAATATCCCTATTATTGGTCAAAATGGGTTTAACCGAGGCTATTTAGAAACATTCCAACTTTTAAAAAACCATTTTCCCAATCTTCAACTAGCCGGTCTTATTCTTTTTGGTTTAAAACCTAAGACAATGAACTGGATAGAATACGTTAAGCTGGCCTTAGAAACTGTTAATATCTTTGCACAAAATGATGTAAAAATTCTGTTCCAGCCGGTAAAAATTGCTTCTACTACTCCAATAGCTGATTATCCAACCGTAGATATCTTTTGGTTAACTGGCTCAGTTTTGGCTACCGGATTAATCCACTTACAATATGGTTTTGACAAAAAACCAAAAGTGGGCTGTGTTAATGGTTGCGATGCTTGTGATTCTTCACGAGGTACTTATAGTTTGCTTAAATATTTTCAAAAATTAGGCGGTGAACAAGCAGTATCTCAATTATTCAGCCCTTGGTTAGAAATTCTGAATAAAGAACCATGAAAAAATATCTTAAGCTTTTTTGGGGAGAAAATTTTTATCAAAAGCCAAAATCAATAATCTCCGCTTTAGAAAAAGCGGTTGATCATGCTTTGGATATAATCAATGAATACCCCGGTACAATCCAAAATAGTCTGATTAAATCTTTAGCCATTTACCATAATCTAAAAGAAAATCAGTTTGTTTTGGGAAATGGTATTGAAAGCTTAATTCATTTGGTGGCTCGAAGTTATGTTAAAAACGGTACGAAAGTAGCTTTTCTATCACCTACTTTTGGAGTTTATAAAATCGCAACTATTAATTATGGCGGTATCATTGAAGAAATTCCCTTAACAATTAATCAAACATTCAACGCTAATAAGTTATATGAAAAGATTAAAAAAACCCTTATCTTTTTCCTTGCTTATCCTAATAACCCTACCGGTCATTACATCACCCCAATCACTGAAGTAAAGAAATTTTTAGTAAAATATCAAGGATTTTTAATCGTTGATGAGTGCTATTTTGGTATTGGTAAAAAGACAACAATTGATTTGATCAATAAATTCGATAATCTTATTGTTTTAAGAAGCCTCTCAAAAAGTGTTGGTTTAGCAGGTTTACGATTTGGTTATGCAGTTTCAAATAAAAGAAACATTGATCGTCTAAAAAAATTCTCAAAAAATATTGAAGAGGATCAACTTAATATTTTTTCCTGTTTAATTGCGCAGGCAATACTACCGTTTCATAAACTTTTAATTAAAAACTTTAATAGATTTAAAGCTGGATTCCTTAAAAAATTAAGCCAAATTCCTGGGATTGAGATCATTCCTACTAATACAACGTTTGTTCTAGTAAAAGTAACTAAACATAAAAATTCACAACAAATTATAAAAAAACACACCAAACACACCCAACACA
>CAZJKY010000108.1:0-2548 GCA_964546915.1 uncultured Gammaproteobacteria bacterium
TTTATGTTTTTATTTATTCCAACCTTATTAATTAGCTGAGGAGTATTTTCTATCAATACGCTTAATTTTATTAACTCAGGATATTTAATTGAAGCATCTTTAACATAGCTGACATAGTCTTCATTAATTAAAGCATCAAATCTTAAGGCAAAATAAGCAGGAACTTTTTTTGCTATATGATTCTCAATCTGTTTTTGTAAATTAATAAATGAACCTTTAGAACAACATTCCTCACCTCTTATTTGATTAATAATTAAAACATGAGCAGGTTCTTTAGCCGAAACATTTGTTTTAAAGAAAAAAAGAAAGAGAAAAAAAGTCAAAATAAAAATAATTTTTAGTTTTTTCATACTAATATCATTATATTTATTCCAAGAGGTAATATCTTGAGCCGTTTACAGCTTCAGGAGGAATAAAGTCCTTGAAAGAGAAGACTTTTTCATTAACCGGACATCTTCCCGAATGCATAATCTGAATTATGCCAGTGATTTTTTCTTGAGGGCAATCTGATGAAAAACGAATGTTGCCAATGGAATAATTTTTTTGCGTTAAAAGTTTTTTTATTAAAACTGGGTTTTTTTCTTGATAGAACAAATAAAGAAGAAGAGTTGGTTGAGGTTCATTAACATAGACAATAATATTTTGATTCTCTGATTTTTTTCTGATAGCGGCAATTTTGTCGGTTAATACTTTTTCATTTAAATGCCATTGGTCCCCAGATGAAGATTTAATTGTCACTTGATATAAGGAAAAAAAGTAAATAAAAGACATTAAATAAATAACCACGGTAATTCCAATAGTTAATTTTTTGTTTTTCAAAAAATAATTGAATATAAAATATATTCCGCTGGTGATAAAAAAGACATAACCAATAATTGATAGGTAGCTTCTTAAAGAAATACTTGGCGGATCAATCATGATGCCGACCGCCAGAGGGGCAACAATCAAAATAAGAATAAAGGGTAGAGAAATAAAAGGATTTCTCTCAAAAATCTTGCTAAAGAAAAGCAACCCAAGAAAAATAAAAACCATGTCAAAAAAATAAAACAAGCCAAAGTAATTTGTACCATATATTGGATGGGTATCTCCTTTGATAAATAATAAATAGGGATTAAAGGCCTGAATGTATTTTTCTATGAATAAACTAAAGGCAACGGTTAATTTATTATGAATGAGATTTCTGATAAAATAAGGTCCGCGAGAAATCTCCCGTAAAGAATCAACCTTTTTTGCTATTAGACTCATATTAAAGGGAAGAATTTTTTCTTTTAATCTATTTTGGAAATAAACCGAGGAGGGAGTCGACCAGCTGATAAGAAAAAAAACAATAAAAATTATTAAAGAAATAAAGACGTCTTTTGATAACATCTTAATATTGTATTTTTCTTTTTTATAGATTTTTTCAGTAATCAGGGCAATCATTAATAAAAAGAAAAAAATTGTCTTAATACCCATATAGGAGTTAAAAGATAAAAAGTTAAAGACTAAAAATAAAAGATATTTATAAACAGGCTTTATGTTTGTTAATAAAATGTAAAAGGCAACCAGATAAAAGAGCATCGCCGTTGGTGAATCAATTGCCGAAAGAGAAGATAAGTATGAAAACCAGGGAGAAAAGTTAAAAACAGTAAAACCAATTAAGGAAAAGGCTTTGTTTTTTGTAAGTTTAAACAAAATTAAGTAAAAAAACAGCGGTGTTAGAGAATTAAGAATAGCATAAGTCAGTCTTCCTGAAATTACTGATTTTTCCAAAAACAAAAAGAGTAAACTACCTAGATAAACTGGGACGCTTGAAGTGGCGTTTAAAATTCCTGAAGTTAAAAAAAATTTTTCAGAAAAAATATCGGTACCGGTTTTGGCCAGTAGATAACTATTCATAAAATAGTCGGCCTCATCATTGGTAATTGAAGGATAACCAAAATAAAGAAAGACCAACCGAGTCAAAAAAGAAATTAAAAACAAAATAACAATCATTTTATTGACCAATTAGATAATTTTTTATCAGATGGATTTTTGTTCTAAACGGAGCATATTTTAGACCGAAGATTAAACGATTTCTTTTTTGATATTTTTGTTGGAGAGGGGAGCCGGAACCACCGGTTGACTGGGCATTTTTATGGTAAATAATCACTTTTGGATTGTAATATAATTTAAAATCGGCTTTTTTTGCCCGTTCACAAAAGTCAGAGTCTTCAAAATACAAAAAATATTTTTCATTCCAAAAGCCGACTTTATTAACTATTTTTATATTGAAAAATAACATACAGCCGGTGATAAAATCAGTCTCTTCAAATTTTTCATATTGTTTTTGATCAACTTCGTCAACGCCCCGATGAGAAGTGTAGACATTTTTCCAATCATTAATGCCGCCGGCATACCACAAGACTTTACCAATCTCTTTTTTTTGATATTTTTTGTGGTATTCGTACCCCGGCGCATAATAGATTTTTCCACCAAATATATCTGCCTTTTCAAATCCCAAATGGGCTTGGACGGAAAAGCTTCGGTCAAAAAAAACATCATTATTAATAGCGCAAAATTTATCAAA
>CAZJKY010000109.1:0-2527 GCA_964546915.1 uncultured Gammaproteobacteria bacterium
TTTACAATGGCAAAGTCCTTATCCCCAAAGAAAAAATCGCATCCACTCTTCCTTTCTATCCTCAAAAAGCCTTTATATTAAACTCCAACGGAGAGTATTCTATTCAAGCAATCTATTGAAACGGAAATTTAGCAAATTGTGCTTTATCACCCAGTTCTCTTTCAATTCTCATTAGTTGATTGTATTTTGCGGTTCGCTCGCCGCGAGCCGGGGCTCCGGTTTTAATCTGTCCGGTTCCCATAGCCACAACAAAATCGGCCATAAATGTGTCTTCAGTTTCTGCGCTTCGATGAGAAACAACTGCTGTCATTCCGGCTTTGTGGGCCATAAGGACCGCCGAAACTGTTTCCGTCAACGTTCCGATTTGGTTTAACTTAATCAGGATTGAATTACAGGTTTTTTCAGAGATGCCTTTTTGGAGTCGTTTAATATTAGTAACAAAAAGGTCGTCACCCATTACCTGCATTTTTCCTTCTGTTTTTTGATAAAGTTTTTTAAAACCATCCCAGTCGTCTTGATCAAATATATCTTCCATTGAAACAATCGGATATTTTTTCCAAAGATTCAGATAAAAATCAACCAGTTCATCGGTTGATAGTTCTAATCCTTCTTTTTTTAACTGATATTTTCCGTCCTTAAAGAATTCCGAAGCGGCTCCATCAATTCCCAAACTAATATCAACTCCCGGAATGTAGCCGGCTTTTTGAATCGCCTCCATGAGAATCTGAAATGGCTCTTCATTAGACTTAAATTGAGGCGCATATCCGCCTTCATCACCAACGGCAACAGCATAATTTCTTGATTTGAGAATTGATTTTAAAGATTGGTAAACTTCCGCTCCCATTCTGATTGATTCTTGAGTGTTTTTGGCGCTGACCGGGAAAATCATATATTCTTGAATATCACTGGCCCAATTTCCATGCTTACCGCCGTTTAATATGTTAAACATCGGTAGAGGCATAACGTAAGTTCCATTAAAGTCTGGATTAAATTTTGCTAAATATTCATAAAGAGGTTTTTTTTCACTAGCCGCTTCGGCTCGAGCAGCGCTCAAAGAAACTGACAAAATAGTATTTGCGCCAAGTTTTGCTTTGTTTTCCGTGCCATCAAGCTCGATCATTGTTTTATCTAATTTTTCTTGCTCGGCTGCCTCAATTCCTTTTACGGCTGATTGAATAGTGATATTAACATTTTCAATGGCTTTAAGTACTCCTGCTCCCCCAAATCGTTTAGGATCTCCGTCGCGAAGCTCGACTGCTTCATATTTTCCTGTTGAGGCACCGGATGGAACTGCCGCCCAACCTGATGAGCCATCTTCAAGAGTGGTTACGCATTCAATAGTGGGATTACCACGGCTGTCAAGAATTTCCTGAGCCTGAAGCGACTTGATCTTCATAATAACTATTATATCATTATTAAGGTTTTTCACGATGGCCGCTTCTTCTTTTGTAATAAAACCAGCCAATAAAAGTAGAAGCAAGAAATGTTTGGATGTTTATTTTAATAATTCCGCAGCCTAGTTTGTTAATCCGCTAAACTCGCTAAATATATAACAGTTTTTGATAATGAATTATTCTATGTTTTAGCCATAAAATGTCGTTTATAACCTACAAAGAATTAAATATTTTGATACAATTCTTTTGTATGAACAAACCCTTCAAATCGATTCTTAAAAAAATAAAAAAATTCCCAACCAGCTAAATTCATTAATTAAAAACTGACTAATTGAAAATTTTATTTATTTAGGATTCTTCCAAACGGCAACTTGGGATATACTATCGATTCCAATAAAGAAGTAGTTTTTTCCTGGTCCTCTGACGTTCTATTATCCATACCGCTTATTAGAAGTAGCGGTCTGGGCTTCAGATTAAAATATCTTTTAGCCATTTCCCAGTTTGACGATACCGGTTCCTGAGACAGACGAATAACTGTATAATATTCGAGAAGTACCGGATCCGGTCTATAAACCATATCCGCTCTGTGACCAATTTTATGATGTGTAAAATCCCCTAAAGAACTTTTCGTATCCAATGGGACCATAATACCATCTCTTTCTATGTATATTACCGAACGCACCCGCTCCTCGCTCCAGTTTAAAGCGACGCGTGAAGGATAACCGTTAGGGCCGATTACGCGGTTGATCGTCAATCCATTGATTTCTTCGTCCCGGGCGGTAAACCACACAGGCCACGTCTTTGCCGTTAAATCAATGATCCCTTTAGGATTATAAAGAGTAGAAATAGGAGTGGCCATGATGATATTCGGGCCTATTGGAACGCAGATGCCAAATTTTTCATGACCCCTGCTGATTATTTCCGGATTGCTCATTTTGACCACCTCGTTTTACGGCGTTTTCCGGAGTTTCGGATATATCGACCGCCTTAAATATTATTATACTCCATAATTTATATTATAGGTTTGATTGTGTATTTTACCCCCAAAATCCTCACTCTTCTACTAATTGAAAATTGAAAATTTATTAACCCGTTAACACTTTAACTGACTAACTTATTAACTATAACAGCCT
>CAZJKY010000110.1:0-2523 GCA_964546915.1 uncultured Gammaproteobacteria bacterium
ACTCATTTATTTTCGCTCCTTGTTGAAGGAGTTATCAAAATTAAAAAACAGAATGATGAAGATTACTTAGCTATCGGTGGCGGGTATTTAGAAACTGACGGCAAAGAACTTAACATTTTAGTATCACGGGCTTATGGACAAAATGAGATCGATGAAGAAATGATTTCAAAAGCCACTGAAGAAGCAAAAAAAATTCTTTCTCAGCCTGCGTCTGAAAAAGAAAAGGCCGAAGCAATCTCTATGATGCGAAGAGCCACTATTGATTCTAAATTATTAAAAAGAAGAAAACCCCGCCCAATCTAACAATTTTAACCTAACTCTATCTCCATTCCAGGTCGGGGATTGGCAAAAAAATCTTGGCCGGTTTTTGGTTTTATTTCATCAAAATGCTGCCAAGCACTAATTTCCAAAAACGGATTATCAATTGCTCCTGAAGAACCTGGATAGATGACCAACTCGCCTAATACTCCTCCAAATAAATTATCAACAAATTTGGCTTTATTTTCTGTTTTTCCAATTTTTACTTTTACCAGATCACCATATTCGTATTTTCCTTTTAAGGCTTCTTTTTTTATCGTGGTTTTTATATTACCAAAATTATCTATATGAGCAATATAATGTTTGTCTATTTCTGGAATAATGTTAGAGGATATTTCTTCAATCTCCATTTCATCTTCGAGCCCTTCTATCAAATGAGCTGATATTCTTGCGTACAAATCCCTGGAATGGAACTGTCCTTCTTCATTAACATCTCGATAAATAAAAAGCTCATCAATTTTATCTTTAATAAAAGAAAAGTCATAACCGGCATTGGGACCGCAAAGATAAATTCCTGATTTTAATTTGATTATTAAAGGGTCGGATCCTTTAGCTTTTCCCAATTTTTCTTTGGAAAAAAGGCGCGGGTCAGTATTTTGAAAAATTATGGTTTCTAACGGGTGGCCATATCTTTCTTCGGTCGTAATCACTTGATTAACCAAAAAACCGGTATGAATAGTAGACGGCGTCGAGGTAATAAAATAAAAATCCGGCTTTTCCTCGGTCTTTAAAAATCCTTCCACTGCCAACCCAACTTCAGCACAGGTTAAACTATCACGAGCCCAATCAGCTACTATCATTAATTTCTTCATAAGATTATATTATTAACGGATGCGGCCTAAAATATAATTAGTGATATCGTCAAGATTAACAATTCCCTCAATCCGTTTTTCTTGATTGATGACCGGCAAAGCTGATAACTGGTACTTAAGAAATTTTTTCATGGCAATTTCTATCGGTGTAGTTAAATGAATCACTACTAAATTTTGTGTCATAAATTTATACAAAGGCGTATCTAAATCCTGTCTTAAAATTTCAAGCAAACTAATTACCCCTGTTAGCTGTTTTTCTTTATTGATCACATAAATACAATATAGCGAGGAAAAATCAGTAGCTTCTTTTTTAATTATATCAATCACTTGACGAACCGTATCTTCTGGGCCGACTGTCAAGTATTCTGTGGTTATTAAGGCGCCAATCGGTTCTTTTGATAGTTCAAAAAGGTAAAGAATCTGCTCTTTTATTTTTGGACTTAATTTATCCAATACTTCTTCCCGTTTTTTTTTCGACAGAGTTAAAAGAACATCAACTGCTTCATCCGGGTCTAAAAAAGAAATTAACTTAGCGGCTTTATCGGTATGAAAATTTTTGAAAAGAGCGGTTTGATAATTAATATTTAAATTTCCAATTACCTCGGCGGCTTTTTCCGTATCCAATATTTTTAAAAACTTTCTTGCGTTTATCACATTGGTTTTCTCCAAATAATCGGCTAAGTCTTCCGGCCTTACTTTTTCTAATTTTTCTTCTTTTTTTCTTAGTTTGACATTGCCGCGGATTAACTCTAAAGGCTGAATATCAGCCCAAGATAAAAATTGAGAGGCTAATTTAATTTTAAATAAAGTAGCTATCTTATAAAAATTATCCGCTCCAATTCTTAGGCGGCGAAATATTCCTAAAATCCCGATGTCAACACCGGCAATTGATAGTTTTTCTTTATCTTGTAAGGCAACGTCATTAACACGAACAATCTTGTTACCTTTAAGATCAATAATCTGTTTATCTAACAAATTTTTGACGAGATAGAGTTCGTTTTCTTCAAGATAAGCGACTAAGAATTCTTTTTCAATTGTCAGATGTTTATTGATTTTTTGCAGATAATCAGTAGAGATAATTAGTTTTTGATTGGCTTTATTTCTGATAACGATCTTGGTAACTATTGGATTTTCTGCCGCCAAAAAAATCAAATCTTCCAAATAACCAATATGAATCTCATCTTCGGTATAAACCTTTTTTCCAACAATTTCTGAGAAGTAAAGCATAAAATCCTGCAGTTTAACAGTGGTCGCTGAGGGATTTGAACCCACAACATCTTCGATGTAAACGAAGCGCTCTACCGTTGAGCTAAGCGACCTGTTAACTCAGGGTGGGTACGGATGGAATCGAACCATCGCTCTGTTCTTTATCAGAGAACTGTTTTACCATTAA
>CAZJKY010000111.1:0-2511 GCA_964546915.1 uncultured Gammaproteobacteria bacterium
CTGAAAAGTCGTCAGGAAAGCCAATAACAACGGAATTTTTTAAATTATTTGTTTTGGGTAAATCAAAGATAAATTTATTAAACTTTTCTACTTGGCCAAAACCATATTGATCGGCAGAGGACAAAGATGACTCTTTTTGATATTTTTCCGGTGGGTAATTTAGGTAAAAAAGAAGATAAATATATGGTTGGCCGTTTTTCTTGGTAATATAAAATTTGTCAAAGCGATTATAGTTAGCCTTGATATAATTTGATAATTCTTTATACCCGGCTTGCCAACTTCGAAGAACAATAGCGCGTTTTGGGTAATGATTGAGATAAAAGTCCCATGAATAAAAACTAAGAAACAAGAAACAAGGAACTAGAAACAAATAAAATATATATTTTTTATTAACAAAGCTGATAACTCCATAAGCAACAATTATTGAGATTGGTATAAAGATAAATATTGAACGGGTAATCGATTCTCCGGCCCATGATAAAACAGCAGAGATGGGAGAAAAAAGAAGCATTAATAAAATTAAATACCGCCATTTTTCTCTATTTTTAAATAAGTAATAAAGCCCAATAAAAATAAAAATATATTCGAGTGCTGTTATAGGTGAAATTCCCGGATAACCAAAACGAAGGTTTTCATCACCGTTAATAACTAAAAATTGTGGGGAAAAATATTTTAAATAATTCAAACTCAAATCTTTAGCTCCAATGGTCAATTTATTATAAATAAAACGATTCCCACCTTCACCGCGTAGTTCATTGATCTTTAACGAAAAACCAAGATTATTAAAAAATAATAGGTTTTTAATTCTGGTGGGTTTATAGACGATATCAGTTATGCTAAAAATAAAAACGATTATTATAAAAAATAATATAGACCATTTAGATAGGGTTTTTTTAAATACAAAAAATATAAACAAAAGGAAATAAAAACCGGCCCAAAGGCGGGAAAAATGATAACCAAATAAGCTGACTAGAAGAGTAATAAAAAACAATGAATAATTAATTATTGAAGACTTTTTAATTAATCTCATAAAAAGATAGGCTAAGAGTGTTAAAAAAAAAGCAGTTAAAAATCCTTCATGGGCTTGGCGGCCGAGAAGTTGTAAGCCAGGAGCAAAGGCGGATAAAAAAGCTGCCAGCAAAGAAACACTTTTTTTATTGAATAATTCTTTAGTTAATAAAAATATAATGATTGGAAAGAAAAACACAAAAGGAAAGTTAACCATCCTAATGCCAGTTTCTGTCAATCCAAAAATCTTAATAAAAGGAACGGCTAAGTAGGTTAAAAGAGGTAGTTTGTAATCACCAAAAGACTTGAATCTTAAAGGCATAAAATTTCCGTACTGATCTTTACCGGTTTTTAAAATTGAGTAAGAATCATAAGCATTGGCGGCTTCGTCGGCATTTAAAGCAGGAGGAGAGATGTTCATTTTATAAAGGAATAAAGTAACGGAGAGAAGAGAAATTAATATTAATAATATCGGTGTAAGGTGTTTTTTAAACATATATTTTTAATTGTCTCATTATTTCATTGCTACATTGCTTCATTGTTGTTTTCTAACAATGAAACCATGAAACAATGTAACAATCGGTTACTTATTTGAATTTTTCTAATATCTCCTCATCACTTTTAATAAATAATTTTATCGCCTTTTTCCTTGCTTGTAAAATCTTAGGTAATCTTATAAAGGCATCGAAAAATCCCGGAATAAAAATAAATTTTGGAATATTAAGTAGATGTTTTAAGATTAAATCTTTATCAGTTAAATTTTTCCAGTGAAAGATTAATTGATTACGGAAAGCGGTTTTTAATATTTTAGATTTATCAAAATACTTTCCAATCGTTGATTCGTGGCGGTGTTCAATTTTTATATTTGGGTCATATAGTATTTTGTATCCCGTTTTCCAAGCGCGGTATGATAAATCAATATCTTCCCAATAAAAAGGATTATAAAGTTCGTCAAACAGTCCTAGGTTAACAAACAGTTTTTTTCTAAAAATAGAAGACCCGCCTTCGGCCCAGAAAATATGGGTTAGGTGATAGGAGTTAGGGGTTAGGTGGTCGTGATTAATGAGGCCGTTTTTGAAATAAACCTGATTGGCGCCGACGATTTTTCCGTCTCGTTCTTTTTGAGCGAAACCTACAGCAAAAAGTTTTCTGTCTTTTTTAAAATATTCCAAAGCTTTTAAAAAAGAACTATCTTTTAAAACCACGTCGGAATTCATAAGAAAAACATAATTTCTTTTTGCTTTTAAAACGCCTTTGTTAACATTACCGGCAAAGCCGAGGTTTTTTTTGTTGTTAAAAACTTTTGCTTCGGGAATAATTTTTGTTGTTGTTTTGATGATATTTTCTTGCGGATAGTCATTCATCACAATCACTTCACATCCATCAAAATATTTTTTATTAATTTCTAAATACTGATAGAACATGTCATAGTTCTTGTAGACTGGAATGATGATAGAGATTGGGATTTTTTTCATAGGGACACTCTTTATAAAGACAGTCTTA
>CAZJKY010000112.1:0-2482 GCA_964546915.1 uncultured Gammaproteobacteria bacterium
TTTTACATTTTACTATCTACTATTTACGGTACTATTACTATCGGACAGCTTCCATAAAACTATCTAAATTCTCCGTGGCCATCCCTACGCCGCGGATAACCGCAAATAAAGGTTCTTCGACGACAAAAGCGGAAACTCCAGTATAATAAGTTAAATATCGATCAATGTTTGTCAGTAGTGCAGAACCTCCTGTTAAGACAATTCCTTTATCGACAATATCAGCTGCCAGTTCAGGTGGAGTTTGGGCAAGAACTTCTTTGATTCCTTCAAGAATAGCTTTTAAAGCTTTCTGAAGAGCTTCATTTATACTTTTTTCACCAATTACCAAAATCTTTGGAAGGCCAGATTGATAATCTCGTCCTTTTACTTCCATCGTTCGTTCTTCCTCGTTCACCCCCGGAGTGGAGTTCAGGGTAGAATTTGGTTCGATAAGTGCGTTACCTATTTTTATCTTAATATCTTCAGCAGTTCGTTCACCAATAATCAAATTGTGTTTTTTGCGCATGTGACTAATAATTGCTTCATCAAACTTCGTCCCAGCCACTCGAACGGTCTTATATGCCACTAACTGACCTAAAGAAATAATCGCCACCTCGGTTGTTCCACCACCAATATTGACAACCATGTGTCCAGAAGCCTGAGAAATTGGGATTTTTGCACCAATTGCTGCGGCTAGCGGTTCTTCCATAAGATAAACATCAGAAGCACCTGCTTGTTTACAGGCGGAAACGACAGCTCTTTTTTCAACTTGCGAAGCACCGCCTGGAATTGAGATAATAATTTGTGGCCAATAAACTCTTCCTTTAAGGGCTTTTTTCAAAAAATAAGTGATCATGGCTGAGGTTGTTCGATAGTCAGCAATTACTCCTTCTTTCATCGGTCGAGCCGCAATAATTGATCCAGGAGTTCGACCAAGCATTTCGCGAGCATCTTCTCCAACCGCGACTATCTTTTTATCTTCCAAAGAGTAGGCAACTACTGTTGGTTCATGAAGAACAATTCCTTCACCGGCCACATAAACTAAAGTATTGGCGGTCCCCAAATCAATTCCAATTTTCTTCTGAAAAAACATATCAAATTATGTTATAAATATAACAAAGTATATCTGGTTTCTACAAATATTTAACAATATTGTATAATATATACAGCAAAGTAGCTTATGAAAATTTTTTATAGAATATTTGCGGTCGTTGGTTTTTTTTGTCTTTTGGGATTTGTCATTGCTTTTGGTCGAGGATATCGCTGGAGTTTTAAAAATAAATCACTCAATTCGACCGGTATTCTTTCTGTAAACTCCAGTCCCAATGCGGCCAAGGTTTATCTTAACGGTCAATTAAAAGGCGTCACTGATATAAATCTGACTCTTCCGCCCGGTGACTATCAGATAGAAATAAAAAAAGATGGTTATACAAGTTGGAACAAGACTCTAAAACTAAAAGGAGAACTCGTTTATACTATTGATGTTCAGCTTTTTCCTTTAAACCCATCACTCTCTCCTCTTACCAACTTAGGAATCGTAAAAACATTTTCAGTTGATCAAACGGAAAAAATTATTGTTTTTTCCGATAACAACGACCCAATCAAAGATGGTATCTATCTTTTTGAGGCAAGTAAAAGACCTCTTTCTCTCTTCCCTCCTCTCAAACTATTAGCCTTAAAAAAAAATATTCCCTTAGAAAATATCGATTTTAAAAATACTCAGATTTATTTTTCTGCTGACTATAAAGAGGCAATTATTGATTTTAATTCTGATACACAGGATAATAAAGCCTTTCTTTTTGCTCTAGAGGGTGACAACACTAACCTTTTTGACGTTACTAATTCCAAAGATACACTTATTGTTGCTTATGAGGAGGAGAAAACAAAAGAAATTAATAAAGTTCTAGAAACTTTTCCTGATGAAATTAGTAAGATTGCAACGGCTTCTTTTAAGATGATAAATTTTTCGCCGGATAAAACAAAGTTTTTTTATCAAACTACCGAAAATCTCAAATTACCTTCGGCAATAAAACCACCACTGGTTGCGGTTAACCAAACCGAGGATCAAAGAAATTTAACAAAAGATTCTTTTTATATTTATGATAAAAAAGAAGACAAAAATTATTCAATTCGTAATGCTCAATTTGCCATCGGTAATTTTCCCCAATGGTATCCAGATTCTAAACATTTAGTGTTTATTGAATCAAAAAAAATATCGGTCGTTGACTATGATGATTCTAATAAACAAACTGTTTACTCTGGACCGTTTGAAAACTCCTTTTTTATAATTACATCTGACGGTAAAATTATCACACTAACTAATCTCAATCCCGAGAATAATCCTTTTCCAGATCTATACTCAGTAGGAATCAAATAATAAACTTGATTAAAATAATTTAAGTAGTTTTAATTGCTTGCCCTAGTAGCAAAAACCAGTAATCTTTTAAAGTGGTTCCTGGTTTTTGCTACTAGGGCAAACAACAACCCAAACACACCCAACACA
>CAZJKY010000113.1:0-2461 GCA_964546915.1 uncultured Gammaproteobacteria bacterium
TTCTAAAAAACCTGAATCCATTTTTAAATCAAGGGACTTTAATTCATTCTTTACCCCATTAAGATCTTCCTTTGTAGCAAAGACTGCTTTCATTTTTTTGATGTCTGCATCAGTTATCATAAGTTTTTTAATTTAACCAAATTATAATTAATTAATCAATCATAAAATACTATAAAACAAAAGTCAGTCGTTTATAACCTACAAAAGCATCGACTTAGGGCAAAAGGACAATGAAATTAGGTTGAAATAGTATTATCCTAGATTAAAGATTTTAGCGGCGAAGGTGGCGGCGACGGCAATGGTGATAATTATGGCGGAAAGACGGAGAAACCAGCTGGTTAAACCGCGGGAAGTATATTTTCCCATAATCTCCTGATTTTCAGAAAAGCTGACGAGAAAATAAAAAATTATTGGCAGCATGGCGCCGTTTAAAAAATCCACATAAAGAGTCAAGCCGAAAAGCGAAGTCTGGGGTAATAGAGTGATTAATAAAGCAATGACAATCTGGACAATAAAAAAGATATAAAAAAGCCGGCCTTTTTTAAAGTCGGCATCAAGTGAGCCTTCAAATCCAAACATCTCCGAGAAAACATAGGCAGTTGCTAAAGGAACAATTGTTAATCCAAAAATAGAAGCCCCTAAGAGTCCAAAGGAAAAAAGAAGGGTTGAAAGAGGGCCGGCCAAAGGAGTCATGGCCAGGGCGGCCGAATAACCGTCCGACACTTTTATATTATTAGCAAATAAAGTATAGGTAACGGCGACTGCCATCATCCAAGAAAAAAGACTGGTGATAATTGATCCAAAAACTATCTCAGTTTTTTCCGTCTTAAGATGGGATGGGGTTAAGTTTTTATCAATGATAAAACTGGAAATAAAAAACTGCCCCCAGACAGTTATTGTTGTTCCTAAAACAGCAATTCTTGAGAACCAAAACCCAATGTCATTTAAGTTAATTTTTTTTGGTAAAACGAAGCTTTCATTAATTGCTTCCTTCCAGTTTGGATGAGAAAGCCAGGCAGAGATAATATAGGCAAAATAAAAGAAAATCATAAAAAGAAAAACTCTCTGCAGCTTTTTATAATTAAATTTAACAACGATGAAGATTAAGGCAGTACAGCTTAAGATAAGACTCAATTGCCAGTTCATATTGAAAAGCTGGAAAGCTGATTTTAATCCGGCGACATTTTGGAGAACCACTCCTTGGTTAGTGATAAAATACAAGATAAAAATCAGCATGGAGATTGCTACGCCATATCTTTCGCGGATAAGACTACCTAATCCTTTACGGGTGACGATAGCGATTCGGGAACCGACCTCCTGGGTGACAGCTAGTAAAATAACCTCGGGAATTATCAAAAAACGGGAAGCCATTCCATAAAGTGAAGCGGCCACCGTATAAGTGGCGACGCCTCCGGCATCATTGTTAGCGACCGCGGTAATAATGCCGGGGCCTAAGACAGCAAGAAAAATGATGAAACGATATTTAAATTTTTGGAAGAATTTTTGCAGTTTATCCATAATCTTAAATTAGATTATTACAGAGATATCAATAAAGGTTAGGATACTACTAAAACGAATGCGAGTCAAGGATATAAAATCTAAAATCTTAAATCCCAAATAACAAATAAATCATAAATATTAAATAATAAATTCTAAACAGTTTAGTATTTAGTGCTTTAGATTTATATTTTATTTGGAGCTTGGGATTTATGATTTAGAGCTTTTCTTTTGCTATAATATCTTGTGAATACTTACAAAAATGTCTACGTGACTGGCTCAATCGCCTATGATACGATAATGGATTTTCCCGGAGAATTTAAAGATTATTTTCATCCGGAAAAGCTTCATCAGATTAATATTTCTTTTGTGGTTGATAAGTTAGAAAAACAGCTGGGGGGAACGGGAACAAACATAAGCTATAACATTTCAAAAATAATAAATAACAAATCACAAATAACAAATAAATATCAAATATTAAATAACAAAATTAAAACAAAACAAAAGATTTTGCTTCTCGGGTCAATCGGGAAAGATGGAAAAGAGTTTATTAATTTTTTTAAAAAAAATAAGATTGATGTAAGTGGAGTTATTGTTGATAAAAAATTATATACATCAGCAGGTTCTGTTATTACCGATACAAAAAATAATCAGATCTGGGGATTTTATTATGGTGCTTCGGAAAAAATTACTCACACTGATTTTAATAAATTAAATAAAAAAACAGATTTGTTGGTCATTTCCGCTAATCACCAAAATTCTTTTTTATATTTTCAAAGAGAGGCAATAAAATATAAAATTCCCTATTTTTATGATCCGGGAATGACGTTGACCTGGATTAAAGATAAAGATTTGGAAGAAGGAGTTTTAAATTGTCAATATTTAGTTGGGAATGATTATGAAATAGCGATGATTACAAAAAGGTTAAAGAAAACCGTTAACGGGTTAACGAGTTGCGGGTTAA
>CAZJKY010000114.1:0-2411 GCA_964546915.1 uncultured Gammaproteobacteria bacterium
TGTGTTGGGTGTGTTTGGGTGTTTTTGTTTATTTTTGTCAGTGTTTTTTTACTGGCAAACTTAAACTATTCTTTTGCCCAACAACCAACTCCCGCCCCGATTGAAACTATTCCTTTGTTGTGCCCAAATCAAACTGGTCAAAGAGGAGTATGCTCTTCTGATTTAGAACAAATTTATCAACAACAAGGCAAAGGGGAAGAGTGTACAGCAGATTATGCAAAATTTAAATCAGACCCGGCGAAATATCATATTTGGATAGAGGATAGCGAAATTACAGCACAAGGAAAATCTAATGATCGTGCCCGCCAATTTATCTATTGGGTAACGACTCATGCGGCCATTGACAATCATCCGGTTTTGACAAAAATCTGGGGAACAACAAGAAATTTGAGTTATTTTTTTGTTATCTTAACCGCGGCTCTTTTAGGTTTGGGGATAATTATCGGCCAGCGGACTAATTTTGAAACCGGTATTAAACTTTGGCCGGCGGTAACGCGAATCTTAACCTCGCTTTTTTACATCTCTTTTTCCGCCACTATTGTTATTACTGTTGTTCAACTATCGGAAATCATAATGAAGTTTTTTATTGAAAACTTAGGCGGCAAAGATCTTTTTAATATTTATTTTTCCGGAATCAGTAAGGAACAAAATTATACTGATTTTGTTGGCTGCCGCGACCTAAATATTCGGGTTCAAGAAGCGGCTAAGACGCAAATCTTCATGCTTAAACTGACCAACTTGAGCTACTATTTTATGGGCGGGATGCTGTTGTTACGGAAAATAATTTTATGGTTTTTGCTTTTTGTTTCTCCGTTTTTAGCGATTCTTTTATCTTTTACTTTTATTAAAAATGTCGGGATGATCTGGATTGGCGTATTTTTCCAATGGATATTTTATGGCCCATTATTAGCTCTTTTTTTAGGAGGAATGGCGTCGATTTGGAAGTATGGAATTCCTTTTGTTTTTGATTTTTCCCGGGCCGGAACGACTGCCGGATATATTTACCCGACGGCCATCAACATTCTTTATGGCGGGCCGGCGCAAAAATTATCAGCGATCAATAATGGAAACTATATTGATACTTATGTGGAATATATTATTACTTTGATTATGCTTTGGGCGGTGACGATCTTTCCTTGGTGGCTGCTGCGTATTTTTAGAGATTATTGTTGCGAAGGAATTAATGCGATGAAAAACATGATGCTGTCTGCTATTAATCCGGGAAAAGGCGGCGCGCCATCTCCGATTCTTTCACCGGCAAACTTAAGTTCTAATCTTGGAGCGGCTTTAAAAATTCCCCGAGAAACCGAGACTTCAGTCCGGACGAGAATTGAGACAGTCGAGGAAATAAAAAAAGCCCGAACAGAAGAAATAAGCCAATCTCTTAATATTAAAGCCTCAAAGATTACTGATGTGGCTCATTTCGAGACTAATAAGACAGTCAACGAAACAGTTAATAAAAATATTAATTATTTAAAAAATCCAATTCAGGCGCCGACTTCAGCTGAAAGACAAAAATACATGAATATTCGAAGCGAACTTTCCTCCCGGGCCGCTAAATCCGACGTAGCTGCCCGCCAGATCATCGGCGTCTTTACTTCTTCAAAAATGGAACAAGCCCATTTCCGTCAAAACATCATAACTACCTTACCAAAAGCAGTGCCGGTCACCCAGGTAATTTCTTTTCGAGTCAAGTTGCCCCAAGAAAAAGTTCAGCAAGTGTCTTCTTCGGTTGCCAATGCTGTGATTGCTGACAATAATTTAATTTCAACCATTTCCCAAAAAACCGGAGTGGCCGTTGATAAAACTTCCCAAATCCTTAATTTGCTTCATCAGAGCATTAGCGCCCCAGCCCTAGAAATTGTGCAAAAAATTTCAACAGCCACAAAGACGGAAAAAGACAAAGTGACGGCAGTAATTAAGGAGTTTTCGGCTCAAGTAAAGTCTGATGTTAAGATTGTCGAGACGGTTGCGAAGGAACAAAATCTTAATTCAGAGCAGGTATTACAAATAGTAGCCGCGCAAGCGCCGGCTGTGGTTGAGTTTATTCCTCAAACGGTTTCTATTGATGAATATGAACAGGTAAAGAAGATGTGGACGCATCAGTATGAAAAAGGCGAGGTGCCGGCGACGGAGAACATTAAAACCAGAGATGGTTGGGTTAATCAGGATATTGTCATTATTACCAATGCTTTAAATAAGCTTTTTTCTTCCGATGAAAAAGTTAAAGAGCAAGGATTAGATGATGTTGGTTATATTTTGCCGATATTTTTAGTCAACAATCTAACCGGCGATCAGCTGGTAACTTATCTTAAAGCAAAAATCGAAGCGGCTAAGACGGTCAAAGACTTATTAGATAGGGAAAAAGAAGTGACGGAAAGACTTAAGGCCAAGTCGGAAGAAACAGTTGA
>CAZJKY010000115.1:0-2400 GCA_964546915.1 uncultured Gammaproteobacteria bacterium
CCAAGGCTAAAAAAGGAAATTTTAGCCTTCTTTTCCATTTAAAATCGCTTCTCCAGATAAAAAAGAATAGAGTAGACCTCGTTAAAAATAATAATTAATTAGTATTAGCGCTTCATGACAATCAAAATACCTAAAAATCAATAGGGGATTCTCATACAAAAATCTTAACCAAAGGAACTTCCAAAAGGCGGGGAATAAATACAGAATAATTAGCAATTATTTAATATTTAATATTTAATTTTTAATATTTATTAATGATTAGATTGCTGTGATAATATACCACTCCTCTTCTGCCAACCGTGGTCAACATCGTAAAAGATATAATTTACGACGTTATATAGGTTCTTTTCTCCGACTATAGATTACTATTAATTTGTTCCTAAACGGTTTGCCGGTTTTCTTATAAATATCTTTCGGAGAATAAAGATGTAGGCTTCTCTCGAATTATCATCTATTAACTTGTTAACTCTTTAACTCGTTAACGGTATTATTAACATATAATTATTGAAATCGACCTCTTCTCTTCATCACGAATAATCAAACAAATATTTAGCCCGTCTTATAGTCCCAAACATTAACTTTTGAAGCTAAGTTTTAGATAAAGACAGTCTTTGGAACAAAGACTGTCTTTAATTTTAGCCTGTCATAATCATCTATTTTGTTCTTTTAGCCTTGACTTTATGACTTTATCCACATCATTACTATAGGATATTTATTCACGTTCGTAGAAAAACCCTTTCCCCTCTCCCCGCCTTCGGTCTATGCGCTTGAAATCAGAGCGTTTAATTTTTTATTACTCATATTCAAAGTTAAGTTTATTGCGAAGCAAGTGAGTTCACTTGAAGAAAAATTTTACTTCTGATGAATTCTTACCAGCTCAAAGATAGTAAAGTAATGATAATAACGAAGATCCAAACATTAATATATTCACGAATTGTTTCTTTAAATAGTTTTTGATCAATATGATGATAGATTATTCCCGTCACACTATAATAAGTCGCTGTTAAAAACAAAGCGTATACTGAGGTTCTTAAAGGAACAAAAGAAATTACTAAACTCATTTCTGTCATCAGGAGAGCCACAAATAAAGAATAAATAAGGACATCTTTTTCTAGGTATTTATTGAGTCTGATTGTCCAAAAAAGCTGCAAACTTAATAATAAAGAGCCTATCCCCGTCCCAATTATATTAATAAAAAAATTATATTTTAAAGAAAAAAGAACATTGTAAAATAGAAATGAAACTAAGGCCTGATAAAAAAAATTAATAGAAAAAGCGGCCCGGTAAAGTTGCAGGTTCTTCTCTACTCCAACATTAAAAATGTTGGCGCAAAGCAAAACTGCGTAGATTGACACTTCGTAAATAAAAATAAACGGCAAGCGGGTTAACCATCGGCCTGGAAAAAGAAAATAAAATAGATAAAAAAACAAAGTGATTAACTCCGGCATCAAAAAAAGACCAAACCAGCCAATCTTTCTTATCCCTTCAAGCAATGAAAAATAACTTAAAAAATAAGTAACAACAATAAAAACCGGCAGGAAAAAAAACGCTTTATCAAAATTAAAGAAAGTAGAAATAAGCATCAATAAGCCTAAAATTAAAACAGAAATTACAAGACGAAGTCTTTTATCAATCTTGCCTGCTTTTTTCTCAAAAAACTGTTTTAGAATTTTTAGATTAAACATAAAATCAACCTAAATTAGTATAAACTCGTTGAATATCATCTAAACTCTCTAAGGCTTCAACAATATCTAAAACCTTTTTTTCTTTCTCAGGAGAATCAAGAACAACTGGCATAGTCGGTAGATAATCTATCTCGGCTAAGTCATACTTAATATTACTTAAATGGGTTTTTAATAAGCCAAAATTACTAAAAGGGAAAAAAACAAAAAAATGACTGTTATCTTCATTAATATCAAAAGCCTGTAATTCTTCTCCTATTTTAAAAACCGCTTCTTCATTAACTTCTGTTTTCATAAAACTGACAAAGGCGCATTTTTTGAAAAGATATGAAACTGAGCCGGGAGTGCCAAGTTTACCGGAATTTTTCTCCAACATATTTTTGATCTCAGACGAAGTTCTATTAGAATTATCAGTTGTAGATAAAATTAGTAAGACAACACCGTACGGGCCAAAACCTTCATAAATAATTTCTTTTAATAATGCCTTGTTGGGTCCTGAACCTTTTTCCATTGCCCGTTTGATATTTTCCTTAGGCATATTGACGGCTTTTGCCTTGTCAATCGCCAAGCGCAACTTAACATTGTTTTCCGGCTCAACGATTCCCCCCCCTTCTAATACTGCCAAAGTAATCAGATGGGACATCTTGGCAAAAACATTACCTTTAACCAAATCATTGGCTTGTTTTTTTCTTTTGATATTTGCCCATTTCGAATGTCC
>CAZJKY010000116.1:0-2328 GCA_964546915.1 uncultured Gammaproteobacteria bacterium
GCAAGGTAATCAAGCTTATTTCGACTGAAGACAAGATCGAAATCACCAGTCCGAAAGAGATTGTACTGACCGCTGGAGGGTCTCAAATTAAGATCAATGGTGGTGGAGTGGTGGTCACAACTGGTGGGAAATTTGAGTGTAAGGCCGGGCAGCATCTGTTTACGAAAGGTCAAAATATTATTGAACAAAAAATAAATCTTCCAAAAATGAAAACATTATTCAGTAATAAAATTAACTATCAGTGGACTAACCAGTCTGCAGGAGAAAAAGAAATTTTTATTCTAAATAAGTTGGATGGGAACTTAATTAAAACTAAGAAGTCTGTATTAAATGAAAATAATCAACTAAGTACTTTAAGATTCTATACCTCTCAACCCACAGATTTCGTGGCTTTAGGATTTAATTCTTTACAAACTCATCTCATTCAAGACTTAGATAATGAAAGTATTGATGAACTATTGAATGAGATAGAAGAAAGGGATTTAGAGGATGATGTATATACTGAAGAGGATGTCGAATGATGAGCAATTTAGTTACCATAACATCAAAAATTTATGATGCTTCAGGAAAATATGTCATTAATTTAAAAGTTAAATCACGCTATAAAGGTTCATCGAGAGAAAATACAAATAAAACAGATAAAGATGGTTTATTTATATTTCAGGGTTCACCAAATCGAACTGTGGAAATTTTAGCTAAGCCACCTAATGTGGAAGATTATATCGTTATTAAAACGATTGATTCTTCAATCATTTCTTCTAGAAAGAATCCTGTAAAAGTATCCTTGCCTAAAAGTATAGAGGAGTATCATAAAGAAAAAGTGATGCCTACTACAAAAGGTATAGTTACGACTTTATTTAAAATAATAGACTGCAATGAGAAAATATTAACGAGTTTCCCGGTAAAATCTCGCCCTAAAGGAAAACAAAGTTCATTTGAACGTCATACCAATGAGCAAGGCATTGTAGAGGTGGTATCTTCACCTAATCGAGATATTGAAATTCTAGTTTTGACTTCAAATGATGAGTTTGCTCTAAAAGGTGCTGTTAACTCTGAGCATGGCTCTCAAATACCAAAAATAATTAAACTAGATGAACCCTATGAAAACTTTAAAAGTGAATCAAATATCCAACTTCTAGATAGAGAAGGAAATAGTTATATCGTTGAAAATACAAAGATCGAAATACTTTATTTGGGAAATAAGATAACAAAAATTTCAAATACCTCTAATGGGAAATTTTCATTTCCAAGTATGATTGGGGAAAAAATACAGATCACGGTATTTAAACCTGATGGTAATCCCTTGGAGCCGAAAACTCATGTGGTAAAAAGGATTAAAGAAGATTCCATAAAATTGAAATTAGATGTAGATATTATTAAGGGTGGTACCGAACAGAATAAGCCGACCCTAGATAAGAATATAGAGAAACTCTGTACAGCAGAATGTATCGTAGAAACATATACTTTTGAAACTTCTTTAGGAACAATGGTTATTTCAAAAGAATCTCTTGATTCAATTTTAAAATGGGAGAAATACGAATCTAAACCTTATGTACCTAGTAAGGGAAAAGATGGTAAAAGTGGTGTAACATTAGGATATGGTTACGATTTAGGACATCAAAGTCTTGAGCAAATTAAAAAGGATTTAAATTTTTATTATACTTCGAGTCAAATTCAACGTTTATTAAAAGCTCAAGGAAAAAGAGGTTTGGCAGCACAAGCATTAGTAAACAGCCTTTCTGATATTATTATAAATAAAGATAAAGCTTATCAGATGGTGATGATAGTAAAAAAAAGGTATGCGGAGGATACATTAAAAGTTTATCCAGATATTTTAAAATATCATCCTCATTGCCAAGGAGCTATTTTATCGCTTGTATATAACAGATATATAGGTTTGAAAGGAGATCGTCGTAAAGAAATGAAAGAAATTCAAGATGATCTTAAAAAGAATGGAAAAAAGGTTCCTTTATTCTTAAGAAGTATGAAACGACTATGGACTACAAAAGCTAATAGAGGATTACAGGCTAGACGGGAAGATGAAGCAAAAATTTTTGAAAAAGGATTAAAATGTGAATGCTATAAGTAAACTTTTTATTCTGAATATTTTATTTATTTCTTTAAACTCTTATGCAGTGTCTCCTGAAGACTTTTTATATCAGGATGCTTTGAAAATACAGTGTAAAGAAGGAAGTCCTATGCAAGAAGATTTAATGTATTGTGTTTCAAGAAGTTATTTAGAGTCAGATAAAAAATTAAATATAGAATATAGAAAAAGAATGAAAATATTAAAAGGAATCAAAAAACAAACCAAACACACCCAACACA
>CAZJKY010000117.1:0-2268 GCA_964546915.1 uncultured Gammaproteobacteria bacterium
GTGAAGAAATAACTTTTAGTTTTCCGTATTCGTTCTGCTTATCAAAAATAAAAAACCGCACTGCCACAAAGATTACAAAAAGAGCCACCAAAACAAAAAGCAGCGCTAACTTGTTTTTCATAACTCTATTGTATGTCAGGAAAAAAAATAATTCAAGAACCAATTTGTTTTAGAGGAATTTTTTAGTATAATTTATTTTATGGAGGAGTCAGAAAGAATTCCCATAGAAGAACTTTATCCTGATCTGAAATCATCTTTTCCTATCTTTATTTCTAAATTACCCGATTTTTTAACTAGAAATAGAAGAAAACAGGCAAATCTAGCTACTAGTAATAAAGATGTGTCTTTATATGTAAACGAGTTAGTGTCTTTAGCCACTATTTTAGCAAAAGAAATAAAAACAGCTAAAATTGATCCGGTCTCTCTTTACCTTTCAACAACATATCCTAGCAAATATCCTAAAAATGAACAAACAGGCGTTGGTATTAGAACAAATCCTTATATTCAATATTTTATACTCGACAGAGATAATACAGGGCAAACTTTAAATGAAGACGGTAGCATCCCGCTTAAGGATTCCAATTTGTTAATGCTTCTACAAAGAGTAAGTCATGGACAGGATACAATACCAGAAGTTCATGGAATAAAAAAAGGAAAAGACATTTATACTTTTACTCAACATGGTGGAATAGAAGTTTATATACCCTTAACTGATAATATAGAATTCTCTGTTAATGAAAAAGTATATAATCCCCAGGCTCTAGACGGATTAATAACTATTTTACCAGGAGATATTCACCATCATATAAAAGTGAGAGGTCAAGGACCAGCTAGAGTTTTAATATTGGGAGGATTCGGATTTGGAAGAGGAACAAAGGTTGGAAAAGAAGGTCCTTTCGATGTACGCGGTTTTGGTCACATACCAGTTAAAAAATTTGCTAATATTCCAAGGTTTTATAGTTCTATATAAGTTAATATACTACTAATTATGGTAAGAATAATTGATTTAGGACTTCCTAAAAAATATTTTGAAAAAGATCGATATAATCATCTTGAAGCTCGTCTGGCTAAATTTGGTTTGCAAAAAGGTGATGTTTTGAGATTTCATGAAATTAATAATTCTGGTAAACGAACTAGGAAATATTACGATCGAAAGGTTTTAGATTTTCACAAAATCCATAAGGCAACCAAATATTGGAAGAAAAAAGATCTAGTTAAATATGGTCTGTATATTCTCCAGTTAGGTAAACCATAACCCGCCACTTTAATGTTTTAAAACATTGAGGTGATTTACCCAAGTTTAATTAGAACAACTCCTAAAAGCATGATCAGACATCCTATCCAAACGCCTTTTTTTGGTTTATCGCCAAATAATAACCAAGCAAAAATCAGGACAAAAAAAACTTCTAATTTTTTAATTCCGGAAACGAGAGCTACTGCTCCAGTAGTAATCCCGTATAAAAAAAATAGCGCCAAAGCCGTATAGACTATTCCGTTTAAGCAAAGACTCCAAAAATTATTTTTCAAATCCCATAACCATTTTTTGTCTTTTTTTGTCATATAAAACCCTATTAATACCGTTGTCATCGCGTTTTCTAACAATAATAAGAACGACTGGTTGACCGGCTGGATGTTATTTAGAGCAAACTTATCAAAAATTGACGTCAATGGCATCATCACCATAGCAAACAAATAAGCCCGGGAGCCTTTGTTGGTGAACAACAATTTAAATGGTCTGAAAAAATCCTCCCTGGCTTCTTCGACTTTTAGAAGATAACCACCGACTATAATAAGGAGTAGACCGATTAACGGAAAAAATTTTAAACTTTCTGATAAAAATATCAGTCCAAATATGTAAGAAGACAAGACGCTGAAAAAAGCTAGGGGGACAACTTCTGACATTAAGCTTCCTTTAAGAGATCTCAAAGCCAAAGTTTTTAAATAAGCAAAACTAACAACGGAAACAGTTGTTGCCAACCAAAAGACGGTGTTTAGTTTTGGCCAACCGTCTTTAAAAGCAGGATATATTAAAAAGGGAATTGAAAAAGCAAATAATGCCCAAGACACTAAAGAAGCATTAATATTCTTTAAGGCTTTTTTATTTAAAATAACAGAAACTGCCGAAACCAGTGCTGATAATAATGCATACCAAAACCACATATGGTTTTTATTTTATCACGTTGACTTTTAAAAAAACATGTTATAATGGGAGGATATGAAAATACTATTCATTTCCAATTCGTCTTCAAGGCGACTCTTTGGGGAGGG
>CAZJKY010000118.1:0-2262 GCA_964546915.1 uncultured Gammaproteobacteria bacterium
TGGTGTTGGGTGTGTTTGGGTTTGTTTTTGCTAAATTAATTAACCTTTCAACTAGTTTTTTTCTATAATAGTCTTCATATTTTGCTACTTCATTTGTTAATTTATGTAGATTACTATTACGTCTTCTTTTTTGATATTTGGTCAAATCAACATCTCTGACATTTTTCTGCGTAGTTAAATGACCTACTATTAGGCATTCTGAAGATTCGTCATTTTTGTTTTGTTTGATCATTTTACCTTTTTGTATAGCTAAAATTAATTCAGTAGGAGTTAGTTCAACCAGACTAGAAAATTTTTTTTCCGGATAAGGATAGATCGTTGATAAAATATTTTGATTAACTACCGGTAAAACTAATAAAAAAACTTCGCGTTCACCTTCATACTTTAATCTATAAGAATAAGGTCCTATTATTTCAAAATATTTTGATGCATCATTAGAAATAGGAAAGCTAACTAAAGTACAAACTTCGTTCATCTTTCTAATAGCTCCAGCGACTAAATCTTCTCCTGGTTCTATCGACCCCCCCATGGCATTAATCATTGAAGGACTGGGAATACTATCAGAAGATTTTAAGCCTAAATATGTTTCTGTTAATTCAATCGTACGAGGTTGTTTATTATTTAGAAGTTTAGTTTTATAAGCTTCATAATCGGTCAGTATCGACTGTGGAGTTCGTAATGCCAACGGAAAAACTCTAACTACTCGCGGTAGATTAGGTTTATTTTCTGAGTGTTTTTCTCTTTCCATATTATTATTTACTATAAGATAGTATAGCAAAAAAAATCCTAGTTACAATAATCATTAGTCCTTGTCAAGATAAAAAAAAGATTGTATCATTATGAAGTTATTATGAAAACACTTTACGTCGAACAAACCCTTGATAAAATTGGAGAGGTTGTTGAACTTTATGGCTGGATAGATACCAAACGTGATCATAAGAAAATTGTTTTTATTGATCTGCGAGATCGAACGGGAATTGTGCAAGTTGTAGGAGACGAACGTTTTAAGAAATTATCTACTGAAGATGTTATTTATATCAAAGGCCTCGTTAAAAAACGGCCGGAAAAATTGGTTAATCCGAAATTAAAAACCGGAACGATAGAAATTGAAGTCAAAAAAATAAAAATTATTTCCAAAGCCAAGCCACTCCCTATTCCTGTTCAAGGCGAAGGCTATGACATTGACGAAGAAATACGTTTAAAATATCGCTATCTTGATATCCGTCGCCCGCGAATGACAAGAAATCTCATTCTTAAATCTAAGACTACAACGTTTATAAGAAATTATTTAACCCAACTAGATTTTCTTGAGATTGAAACCCCAATTCTCACCAAAACTACACCTGAAGGTGCTCGGGATTTTTTAGTTCCTTCCCGATTGCAAAAAGGCAAGTTTTATGCTTTGCCGCAATCACCGCAACAATACAAGCAGCTTTTGATGGTCGCCGGTATTGAAAGATATTTTCAAATTGCCCGCTGTTTTCGCGACGAGGATCCTCGAAAAGACCGTGCCTATGGTGAATTTACTCAGCTTGATTTGGAAATGTCTTTTGTCACTCAAAAAGATATTATTTCTTTAGCCGAAGATCTATTTACAAAACTGATTAAAGAAATTTTTCCGGAAAAACATATTACTCAAACTCCTTGGCCGCGACTTTCTCATAAACACGTTATGGAAAAATATGGTACGGATAAACCCGATTTAAGAAAAAATAAAAAAGACCCGAATGAATTGGCTTTTTCTTGGACGATTGATTTTCCTCTTTTTACCGAACAATCAGAAAACGATTTTTTCTATGGATCCGGTCAAGCAAAATTTGCTCCGTCTCATCATATGTTTACCGCCCCTCATCCTGATGATATTTCCCTTTTGGACAAAGACCCTTTAAAAGTCAGAGGCCTCCAACATGATATGGTTTTAAATGGTTACGAGGTCGGTGGTGGATCAATTAGAATCCATCAACCCGAAGTTCAGAAAAAAGTTTTTGATTTGATTGGTTTTACCGAAGAACAAAAAAAACAGTTTTCTCATATGCTTGAAGCTTTCAGTTATGGTGTGCCACCACATGGTGGAATTGCTCCTGGTATTGATCGGTTTTTGTTTACTGTTTTAGGGGAACCTTCTGTCCGTGAAGTAATGGCTTTTCCAGCTTCGTCAGGCGGAAAAATATCGGTAATGGAAGCCCCGTCGTTGGCAACTGACGAACAATTAAAAGAGTTAGGAATTAGAATAAACAAATAATCAAATAAACCAATAAACAA
>CAZJKY010000119.1:0-2257 GCA_964546915.1 uncultured Gammaproteobacteria bacterium
TGGAGTCTGATTTTTTTGGCCAAACTTTTCGTATAAACTTAGATCAAAATAATAACGCGGCAAAGTTGATTGTTGATGTTTTTCCCAAGCATAAGAGGAAACGGCAATCATTGCCAATCCAGGTGAAGACATCCAGGCTTTTTGTGAGGCAGTGACAAGAACATCAATCCCCAGTTTGTCCATCGGCAGATCAACAGCGCCTAAAGCGCTGATAGAGTCAACTAATAGTAATGGTTTTGTCCGCCGGCTGGCGAATTGACTTTTAACAATCGGAGCAATCTCAAATAAATTGTTTAAAACGCCGGTTGAGGTTTCGTTGTGAGTGATAAAAACACCAGCTATTTTTTTTATTTGATTAAGAATTTTTTTAACCACTTCTTTTTTAACCGTTTGCCCTTCAGGAAATTTGATCTGAGTGACTTTCAAACCAAAGCGCCGGCCGATCTCAGCCCAGCGATTACCAAACTCGCCACAGGTAAAAAAAATAACGACATCTTTTGGAGAAAAAAAATTAGCGATAGCAGCCTCCAGTCCACCAGTGCCTGAGGCAGTCAAAAGATAGATGGGATTTTTTGTTTGGAAAAAATATTTAAGATTATTAATTACTTCTTGATGGATTTTTTCATAACCAGTTCCCCGATGGCTGATTACTTGTTTAGAGAGAGAGGTTAACACTTGAGGAGGAAGAGGTGTTGGACCAGGAATTCTCAGGTTTGCCATAGTGAAAAAATAATATTTATTATACAATATTTTCATGCAAGTTATTGCTGATCTTCATATCCATTCCAAATATTCCCGCGCTGTTTCACCTCAGATGAATCTTGAAGGAATTGCCTTTTGGGCTGATAAAAAAGGGATAAATTTAGTTGGCACCGGCGACTGGACTCATCCTTTATGGATGAATGAAATCAAAAACAAACTTATAGAAACATCTAAAGGAATTTACTCTCTTAAAAACAGCTCTTACAAAGCCAGATTTATTTTATCTACAGAAATTTCCAGTATTTATTCTCAAGGAGGAAAAGTCAGGCGAGTTCATAATGTAATATTTTTACCATCAACTGAAACAGCAGATAAAGTAATAAAATGGCTTAAAAATCGCGGAGCCAACCTAATGGCCGATGGTCGGCCGATTGTTGGTATTTCCTCAAAAGATCTATTACAGATGGTTTTAGAGATTGACGAAAGAATTCTTTTTATCCCGGCTCATATTTGGACGCCCTGGTTTTCCGTGTTTGGTTCAAAGAGCGGATTTGATTCGCTGGAAGAATGTTTTGGTGAGTTGTCAGATAATATTTATGCGGTTGAGACGGGGCTTTCCAGCGACCCAATTATGAATTGGCAGATTAAGGAACTGGAGACTCGTTCAATTATTTCTTTTTCCGACGCCCACTCGGGACCAAAATTAGGACGCGAAGCAACGGTTTTTGTTCCAACTAACAACCAACAACCAACAACTAACAACTTAACTTACAATGACATTGCCGATGCTATAAAGCAAAAACTAGGAAGCCATCTAAAAATAGGTTATACAATTGAGTTTTTTCCTGAAGAAGGAAAATATCATTGGACTGGCCATCGCAGTTGTAATATTCGTTACAATGCTTTGGAGACGAAAAAAAATGGAGTAATTTGCCCGGTTTGCGGTCAACCATTGACGGTTGGGGTTGAGAATCGTGTTCTTGATTTATCGTCAAAAACTTTTAGTCAAGAAGATTTAGTTTTTATGCCAAACAAGGTTGGCTTGACCTTTGTCTATGATAAGGAAAAAAAGCGCCGGCCGTTTGTTTCTATGGTACCTTTGCTGGAAATACTTTTGGAAACAAATGACGGCTCGCCGACTAAAGCGCAAAACGAATATGAAAGATTAACAGGTTTGGCAACAGAGTTTGATATTCTTCTGAAAAAACCTTACCCGGAAATCGAAAAACAAGGGGGCGAGAAGTTAATGACCGCGATTAAAACGGTTCGGGAACGAAAAGTTTTTGTCGACCCGGGCTATGACGGAGTATTTGGCAAGGTAAAAATTTTTAAGGAAACTCAGGAAACCTCCAAAGAAACCTCTGCCTCGCAACAAAGCCTGTTTTAACTAGCAAAAACCTACAGCATTTTTTTTGAAATATTTTATTAATTTATCCAAGGCATAAGTATTAACAATATCATCTTTTTCTGCCCAACCGCGACGGGCTTGAGCCACTCCAAACCTCATCACTTTCATCTGATCGATATGATGGGCATCGGTATTGATAATCATCTT
>CAZJKY010000120.1:0-2242 GCA_964546915.1 uncultured Gammaproteobacteria bacterium
CTGATATACTAATTTCATGCAGGTACCTACTCACATTGCTACTGGATATATACTTTCGGAAGTTTTTATAAACAACTTTAATTTACAAAGAACTGATAATTTATTAATTACAACATTAACAATGGTAGGTTCGCTTGCCCCTGATATTGATGGGTTGTTTGGACTGCAGATCAAAGATCATCATAAAACAGTTTTTCATACTCCAATATTTTGGGGTTTGTTTATTTTGATAATAGGTCTTATTGGTTTTTCTATCAATAATGTATTGATAGTTGTTTCTGTTGCCGCTTTTGGGTCTGGAATTTTTTTCCATTTATTTTTAGACTGGTTTAGCGGCAGAACCGCTGGGATAAGGATTTTTTATCCGTTTTCAGAAAGACAGTATAGTTTATTTCCTCTTAAGCCCAAAAAGGGAGCAGTTTCAGTATTTCCCAACAAAAAGAATATAAAAGAATATCGTGAGTTTATGAAATATTATTTCAAAAACAAATTTTTAATTTTTACGGAAATATTAATCATCTTAATTGCTATTTTTATTTGGTTTTGCCACCCGTAGGGTGTCGAAGCTATTTTTTTCCATTTAGAGATGGTAAACAACCGATGAAGAGAGTGAAACCGGCTAGAACAGAGAGAAATGCTATTCCAGCCATATTTTCGCCTAATTTAGAAAGCTCTTGATAGCGTAATAAATCATAACCTACTTTAAATAAAGCCAAGACAGGTGGAACGCTTATAAGTCCGTATGAAAATTTAAGTAAAGGACTTGATTTTTTTAACTCCTTCAAAAAACTATCTTCTGAATTAACGACGGATGGTCTATTTTCTAAAGGGTTACTCATAAATAATTATCAATTTCTGTTGACTTTTCTTTTAGGATACATTTCTTTTGGTCGTGAATCTAGAGGAGTTCTTACTGTATTAATTACAATAACTGTAGAACCAAGAAAAAATCCTCCAAGAGCGGCCATGGTTGCTATTTCACCTAAAGGGCTTAATTGGTGAAGTGTTAAAAAATCAAAAACCATTTTTGCCATATTTCCAGCAGTAAAACCAAGAAGCGCAGAGGCAGTTACAAGTAGAGGGTTCAATCTCTTTTTTTCTTCTGCTTGATTGGAGATTCTATTTTCCATATTAGCGTTATTATATGATTTGTTGCGTTAGGATAGTATTCATGATAAAATAGTTGACAAATTGGCAACTTATGGAATTTGGAACTTTATTAAGGCAATATCGTTTAAAATCCGGCGCAACTCTCAAAAAATTAGCAGAAGTAATTTTTATTAATAATACTTACTTGTCAAAAATAGAAAACAATCTTCGTAGTGCTCCCAAAAGGAATGTAATTATTGAAATAGCTAAGGCATTGGATTTAAATTCTGTCGAAACAGACAAATTATTGCTTTGTGCAACTTACGCGCCAATAAAGTTACTTGATGAGAAAATGACACTGGTAAATAAAAATAATTTTCTTTTGGCTGATTTTTTATATTCTCAAATAAAGAAGAACGGGATGAAGGCGATTTATGAAATTATAAATCGTCCTTTGGGAGGGGCCGTTGTTATTAGAGATAATAAAATTTTGCTTCAGAAAATAGGAATAAGTCCTTTAAAAGGAGTTTGGGGAATACCTCAAGGTTTTGTTAATCCAAAAAAAGGTGACAAAACAGCGGAAGACATCGCTTGCCGTTTGGTAGTCAAGATTTTCGGTCCAGTAAAACTTAAGGTGGTAAAAGAACTTACCGGCGAAGAAGAAGTATTACAAAATATTGACACGACTGATTATTTTATGAAGTTAGGATTATTTCCCCCTATCTTCAAAATTTACGAAATAAAAATTGGAAAAGTTAATATAAAAAGTTTAAATTCTTTATTTGTACCATTTGACGATGTAATTAATCTACCAGGATTCATTCACCCATTAATGTATAAAATAATGGCGCTTTATATAAAAAATCCAAGAATAATAAAACAACTTTATGAAAGAGGGCAGGAGACAATAGAGAAATTAACCGGTAAAAGAAGCTTCTATTTAGATATGAAGTCGTTTGCCAACAAAAGAATATCTAAAATAAGTCTGCCATCCGTAAGGTGACGAGATTAATATAATTAATTCAATTTTAGAAACCAGATGTTTAATCGATTAATCAATTAGACAAAATGTGTAGTTGATTAATCAATTGTACATAATTATATTTCTTCATTTCTAATATATTAATTCTGGATACGGCACGATTTGAAGCCA
>CAZJKY010000121.1:0-2218 GCA_964546915.1 uncultured Gammaproteobacteria bacterium
AAAATACCCAGAGCTTCTTTTTATTCATATCAAATGCTACAATTTTACCATATATGAGATCTGTGCTGTTAGATTTTTTTCGAACCATAGCGATTATGCTCGTTCTTTTCGCTCATCTTAATTTGGAAAAATTTTTGGGTCTTAAAAAATTTTTTGGCATACAAAACTTTTACTGGGTGTCCTTGGGTGGTGTGGCAGTAACAATGTTTCTAATATTATCAGGTATTGTTTTGGAACTAAGTTATGGTAAAAAAAAGTTTCAATATGGTTACTTTTTAGCCAAACGATTTTTAAAAATTTACCCTGTTTACTATTTAAGCCTTTTTGTTGGCATATTGATATACCTTAAAGATAACAATTTACGATGTTCTGTCTGCGATGTCCCTAATTTGTTAGCCAGTATTACCGGATTTTACGCCTTTATTGGAAAATGGGGCGGGCCCTTTGTTGGTACAAGCTGGTTTATAGGATTGATAATAACAATGTATCTTTTATATCCTTATATCTCAAAAAGGATTCAAAGTAGACCACATACCACGCTTATTGCCCTATTACTAGTAAGTGTTTTATCGCGTATTTTGCTGGGAAGATATAATATTCTTCCAACGCGGCCTCTGGATTGGTTCCCGTTAAGTAGATTATTTGAATTTAGTTTAGGGATCTATCTTGTTAGCATCATTAAAAAAGACTTTTGGTTATGTATGAACAATTTCAAAAAAATAGGCCGCACCCTTGCATTTAGTAGTGAAATCTCTTTTCCCTTATTCTTAGTCCATTATCCACTGCTTTTTTTGGTTAAATATTTTTCCAGATTTATTGACTATTATTTAGCAATAATCCTATATTTGGGAGCGTCGATAATGATAAGCTGGATAATTATTATTTTATCAAGCAGGCTTTCTCTCCTTTTTAGCAACTACAAACAACGTTAGTCCTATAAGCGGTTCAATTTTATTCTCAACCAATAAAAACCACATTTTTAGTAATTTTTGCAAGACAATTTTTGCTAAAGACTTAGAGTACCTAAAATTCTCCGAAACTCTTTTTCGGAGTAATTTAACTGCGATAAAAGTCGGCAAAATTCCAAGTAGGTTCCAGTATCTTACCTTAGTTATTTTAAAGCCGGCATCAGATATTTTTTTATAAAGTTCTTGCCGATTATATCTTCTATAATGTCCAACATCCTTGTCCTTGGGTCCGTATAAGTAGCTAAGCGCGGGAACCGTAAGAAGCAGCTTTCCACCGGGTTTTATAAGCTTATAAATATATTTAATAGCGGCAGTATCATTTTCAATATGTTCTATTACGTCTAAACAAACTACTTGATCAAAATGGGAAGAATATTTTTTCGAGAAAGATTCAGGGCCTTGCCTGTATACTTTATCTGTAGGATAACCATTACGTTTCAATATTTTCTTACCGATTGCCAGCATTTCTGTAGAAGAGTCGATTGATGTCAGGTCAACTTTTTGCTTGAATAAAAACAATGTCATGTCACACGTTCCACACCCGAGATCCAGTACATTCTTCTTAATGTCAATGTATGAGAATATTAAGGATTGAAGAGAGGCTGCTCTAAAATCATTCTGTTGTTGAGTAGCAATTTTCTTCCAATGTCTATAAAGTCCGGACTGATTTCTTTTCATATGTATTTAAGTTTATCATGATTTAATAATACCTACTAAAAACGCTGTAAAAAGTTGCTGATATTAGATATAAGATTATGGAGAAGTAAATAATATTACTCGTTAATTGACTCATTTTAACTTTATGTTCGTTTTGGAACTTTTGGAAAATTTTATTTTTACTAAATTGAAGTAAAAAGAGTATTATAAAAGGCAAAAAAGGAATAAATAATAAAGTAGAAATTATCATCGGCCTTATTTCAAAAGGAATTAAGAAAAGAAATAAGGAAAATGTTTCGTAACCAATCTTTTTACTTGATAAAAACAAAAAGAGGATAAAAAAAAGAATAAAATATTTTTTTACGCTTCTTGTCATTCCCGCGGAGGCGGGAATCCAGACTAAAATTACCTTACTTGTTTTTTAATAATGTAATTATAGACTGGATCCCCTTCTTCAAGGGGATGACATATTATTAACCTTTTGCAAATTATAGATATTTAAGATAGAATTGTATCCATGAAAGTCATAATTCTCTGCGGTGGGACGGGTACGAGGTTAAAAGAAGAAACGGAATACAAACCAAAGCCAATGG
>CAZJKY010000122.1:0-2212 GCA_964546915.1 uncultured Gammaproteobacteria bacterium
TTTTAAAACTTTCTGATACCCGCCACAGCCGCGAAATAGCCAATAAGCAACACGGGTCACCGTAGTGGTTGATACTTTAAGTTTCCTTGCAATCGCTTTGTAAGACATGCCTTGTTTTAACAATCTGGCCATTTCTAAACGGTTAGCAAATTCTTCTATCTCTTTTATTGTCAAAAGATCTCTCAAAAAATTTGCTGCATCTTGTTCGGTTTTCAATTTTAAAAACGTCTTCATCAGAAACTTTTCTTTTTCGTTTTTTGGAGAATATTTTTCATGAGTTTTCATATGAAATTGATTTTTTATACTTATTTTTATCCTTTTTTTATTAACTGAAAAGAATATTTAGAACGATCAAACATCACATTAAAATAGTTAAAAAATCCAAATTGGCCAAGAATACCATACCCATCACTGGAAATATCATTGGAAAAAATTACTAGGGCGTTATCAAAAAAATCTTTGCCTATCCCTAATTCAACAGATGCGATATGACCCATACACGGTGAGTTATCTTTTTTAATTCCCCCAAAAGGTATTTTATTTTTAAGTGTTTTTAAATCTATTCCAAGTAAAGATGCAATATCTCCATGAAAAACATTAAAATCGGCTCCTGAATCTACCAAAACCAGATAACTTACTGTTATCCCTTTGTGTCTTATTGTAATAGGCATGAGGGGTTTTTTTCTCCAATCTCCGTTTATGTTTTTAAACCTAGGAGTTTTTAAGTAAGGAAAACTATATTTCTTACTCATAATTATCACCCTATATAAGGTAAGTTATTTTCAGGTACCTTGAATAGAGTAGGAATTGATTCTTTTCTTTTTGCTTTTTCATAAGTTTTTTTGGCATCAGTTCCCGAAGCGAGAACATTTTTTAACTTACTATCTAACGCTACCCAAAGTCCTTTATATTTTTTGTAAACCTGAGTTAAATCTGTATTCATATAATTATATGGTAAAGATTATACCGAAAATAGTCAATAGATTCAATAAAATTCACTTGACAAACAAATATTCATATATTATCATGTTAACACGTTAATATATTTAATTAACAATGAAACAATTTAACAATGTAACAATTTGTTCAGTTTCTCATCATCCCCTGCCTCAGGCGGGGTCGCCTTTTATGTAATTAATAATTAAACATTAATTCCCTACCCCGCCAACAGGCGGGTTTTTTTGTACTCTCACTTTCTAAGTAAAACGAAGATTAGTGAGAGTAAACCCGTCCGAAGTGAAGTTTCGGCTACGTGGACGTAGACCACGAGACGAACCTGAACGCAGGCGGGTTATGGGTTAAAAATTTTATAAACAAAAAATGTGGAAAATTTAAAAATTGCGAATGTAATCGAAGCAAATAAATTAGGAGTTTCAGAGCTCGTTAAACGTTCTTTAGTTAGACTTGAAAAAGCTCAAAGAATTTATCCAAACGTCATAATGGATGTAGTTCAAAGTGGCAAACTGTCAAAACAACTTGATCTAAGTGAAACAGAAGCAAATGGTAATTCTAGAACAGATGTTACCTCACCTTTGTCAAATACTGCAGGAGCTTATTTTTTTAATGAGGAAATAATCGGAGGATCAAGGGAAAAACAAGCTTTGATCGACGTTAATGAATCTGGTATTAACACCTTAGGAAATCGTTGGAAAAAACAGAACATGAAATTAAAACTCGGTCCAGGTATTGGATTAGTTGAAGCGCCGATATTATATAAAGAATTGATTCAGTTAGGAATTTCTAACCCAGATCTATCTTTAAACTATACCGCGCCTTTCGGTACGCTTGACGCTCGTCGTGGAATAAAAGACATTATGGATGCTCGAATTGACCCTGAGGGAGATTTCTTTCCGGATAACGGAGTCTTTCTAACTGAGGGAGCAACTGAGGGGATAGATCTTTTTATGGAAGCCTTGTCTATTATTGTTCCAAAATCAAGAGTTGTATTTCTTGGTCTTTCTTACTATACCGGTCCATATTCAGCATTTCAAAAAGGTCTTCAGATGGATCGTTTATTGACCAATCCTATTGAATCAAGTAATGAAACAAGATTCTTTCCGACCGCATTAGAAATAGAAAAGTCTCTAGCCTCTGATACAAAAGCTCTTGTTCTTACTATCCCAAATAATCCTAATGGAGAAACTTATAGTGATCAGGAACTGACAAGAATCATACAGATGGCTAAACAAACAACCCAAACACACCCAACACA
>CAZJKY010000123.1:0-2141 GCA_964546915.1 uncultured Gammaproteobacteria bacterium
ACAAGACAGTCTACTTAGCACAGATGAATTAAAAAATTTAGAACAGAAAACTAGTTCTTTAGAAAAAGTAATGGTTTGCTTAGAACAAAAAGTTAATAATTTTGCTGATTTTTTTAATCAAACCTATGGAGAGCTGCTGTCTTACGAATACTTAGAATATTTTAGGGAAGTTGAGAAACAAACAGAGGTGAAAGGTAACTATGAAATGGAAGAAACGAAAAGAAATTGGATTGATTTAAGGCGAGCTGGAAGAATAATTAAAAAAATGTTTAAGGCAATGATAAGGAGTAAAAAATTAGATCTCCAGCTTTTTAATGCAGGAGAGATTGTTAAAACACACAGTTTAAAAGGAAACTTGGGTGTTGATATACTTCATTTTTTACCATTGTTTGTGAATCTTAAAGGAGCGAGATATGGTGAAAAAACTCAATTTATTAACAGCATCTTTGATCTTTTATTTAAATCAGCTGAACTGGCATTAAAATCAAGAGGATTTAAAAATCTAAAAAGTTTTAACGATGTCAAAGCGTTCATAGAGAGCGAGCAGGTTACTTTAGGAGAAAAACTTGCATTTATTAAAAAATTTGATGCAGAATTAATAAAAACATTATCAATAGCGTTGGATTTTGATCAAAAAGATATAAAGGATGCCTGGGTTGGAAGCTTAAGATTTATTCCAACGTTGGCTGAAGAGATAAGAGGAGCTGATCCAAAATTAAGTAGATTATATCAATTCCATGAACTTTTAAATGAAATTGGAAATATTTCTTTTGGTCAGACATTATTATATTTATTAGGCATTGATCAGAAAGATAATAAAGTTTATTGGCCTAGAATTAAATTTGAATCTTTTAGGCAAATAATGTTTTTTTTGAAAGTATTGTTAGAAAAAAAACATTATTACAGAGAAATCAGTAATTTGCCTAATCCTTTAGATTTAGCTATTAATGGTTTTTTTGGCACGGTTAAAAAAGTTGAAATATTAGAATTTTTTGATCGAAATATAAGAAAAATAATGATAATGCCGGTTGAAATAAGAGAGGGAGTTAATAGAATAGAGGCAATAATAGATAAAAAACCTTTAAAATCTCTTTATTCAATGGTAAGAAAGAGTCATGAAGAACCCCCTGATGAAATAAGAGATTTTTTCTCTGTTAATATTATTTTTACCGGAAAGAATATGGAATTACTAGAAAGCGAAAGAATAAATATAATATCTCAAACAGTGGATAGATTTTTAGATTATATTAAAACTAGTTTTCCTGATTTTACACTTAAAATAGATAAAGATGAAAACACATTTGATAATTATCAAAGATTTCTTGAGGGAAAACCTATAGAAGAAAAAGGTAAAAGAACCGGCTCAATAGCAAACAAAATAATTCGAAGAAAAATTGCATTGACTCTAACAGATAAAAATGGAATGAACTATTATTATGAATTAGCCTTCTATCCGTTTGAATCTTTAGCAGAAAAAACCAAAAATGAGCTTATGGGTTGGAAAGAGAAAATTGCAGATGATCCCTCCTATATATTGAGAAGGATCTTGCTTCCATTAAAACAAGCATTAGGATTACAATCTTTTTATGAACTATTATATCCCGCCTCAATTTATCCGCATGTTATCTCTAGAATAAGATCAGGTACAGTTTTCTCACAAGATTCTAAAGAATAACAACTATTTTTCCTCTCAACCTTTCTCTCCCATTCCACCTATCAACCTCCAAACTATAGACGACTTTTATTTTTTGTCCGCGGGAAAGTTCTTTAAATTTCTCAGCTTGGTTGAAGGCGATTAGTTCAAAACCATCAACAAATATTTTCAGATGGGTATTGGTTTTGCCGAGGAGCTGGGCGCCGGTAAGAACTCCTTCACTATAAAAAGTCGGTTTTGGGTTGCCGATGCCAAAGGGTTCTAAAACCTCTAACGATTTGACTAAGCTCAGATTAATTTTTGCTAAAGGAATTTTCAGATCGGTCTCAATTTTTCTTTCAAGATCTTTATCTTTAATTAATTTCTCCGACCTATCCCTGACGGCCGTCACGAATAGGTCAAGCTGGTTTTTTTCTAAAGTAAAACCGGCGGCTTGGGTATGTCCACCAACATCGATCAAATATTTTTTTAGACTACGTAAAAAATT
>CAZJKY010000124.1:0-2078 GCA_964546915.1 uncultured Gammaproteobacteria bacterium
TGAATTGTTATTTCCGCTTCATCAATAAACATATAATTTAACTTCAATAATATTAACATGTCTTAGTATAATTAAGCTATGAAATTAATAGATAAGAAAAATATTAATTCGCTTAAAGAAACATTGCGGGTAAGAGAATTATTGGTTGATTATTTTTTGGGTGATAATATTTATCATTCCAGTGATAAAAACTGGGAGAAATATTTTTATCCTTTTAACTTCGTGGCAAGAAACTTAGTCAAGGCTGGTTGTTTACACTGAATAGAATGCAGTGAATATGTTGAAACGTATTATTCATTCTTCCAATAGAAGCTTTAGTTTCCCCAATATTTCTAAAGTAAATGGTTCATCAAGTTCGCCCGTATCTACCCATTCGTAGTATTCAAGTTCTGAAATATTCTCATCTATCAATCTAAAGGTATATCTACAATGATAAGTTTGGTCTTTTGAAATCCATTCAACAACCTCATTTTCTTTTATGACAACAACTATTACTTCCGAAAATTTACCTTTTTCATTTTGAAGCTTATAAACAGTTCCTTTACGAACTGGCCATTCATTTGTTTCTTCTTTCACAACAGAAGGTATCCACTTTGTTGAATTTGGTGGCGTAATAGTAAAGATAAATACTTCGTGAACAGGCTTGTTAATTTGAATAGTTAATTTATTAGATTTCATTATTTAAATTATATCAGGAAAGCTTCGAATCCCCCTATTAGAATTATTAAAAAGATTATTGTGAAGCTCTAAAATTAATGAGTCCAGAGGGGAGGATTCGAACCTCCGTAGGGTTACCCCGCTAGATTTACAGTCTAGTGCGATTGGCCGCTCTGCCACCTCTGGTTGCCCTAAAATTATAACAAATTATATACTTTAATAATTAATTATTATCTTTAAAATTTAAAAATGAAAAATGCAGGATTTATTCTTATAGCAGCAATTTTTTTACTGGTGATTTTCTTTTCCCAGTTTAAATTAATTAATCACCCGGTAAAAGACAATGATGAAGGAATTTATTTAACTTCGTTTCTTCTTGTTGATAGAGATCATCCTGCTTATAAAGAAACTTTTTTTTCCCAGCCGCCTGGCTTTTTACTTAGCGTATATCCTGGATTTCTCTTATTTGGTAAGACTTTGCAATCGGCTCGGTTAACAATTGGAATTTGGTCTTTGATTGGGTTTCTTACCATTCTTTGGATTAGTTTTGAACTAAAGAATAAATGGACAGGTTTATTGGCGATTAGTTTATTATTTCTTATTCCATCTTATTATAATCAGACATTAATGTTTCAATCGGATATTCTTATTTCGACTTTTTCGCTTTTGAGTCTGGCGGCTTTGATTAGATTCGGTAAGTCTCTGCGTTTGTTTTGGTTTATTATTTCGGTTTTATTTCTGAATCTGGCTTTTTGGACAAAATTAGATATCACTTTTTTTCCTTCTTTTATCGTCGCTTTATTTTTTTTATGTCAAAAGAAAAAAATTTCAATTCAAACCGTTATTAATTAGATTATTTTATTTGTTATAGTAAGTTTTGGATTTTTTATTTTTTTTATTCTTCCATTTGGTATAAAAGATGTTTTTAATAATTCAATTTTTCTTCGTTTTCAAGCAGTGGCGAGTTCTTCATCCTCATTTTTATTATTTGATTATTTGAAAAAAGATATTGTTCTATCAATTATTATTTTTGGAAGTTTAATTTTGAGTTTTTTCAAAAGAAATAGTCTTCGCTATCCAATAAATATTGTTTATATCTGGAGTATTTTTGTCTTGATAATATTTATTTTTTATCGTCCGTTATTTCCTCATCATTTGGTGATGTTGACAGTGCCAATGGTTTTGCTATTTTCACAATTAGTTAATCTTTACTTTAATAATAAAAAATTATATAAACGCATAGTTCTTGCTCTTTTAATTATTACTTTAGTTAACCGTATTTATATTACAATCAAAACCCCTTCAAGACTTATTAATAATCAACAACAGTATGCCGTTGATATTATTAAAAAATATACAAAGTTTGATGATGTGGTTGTTAGCGATGAAGAAATTTTAAATGGTCTGTCAGGTCGACTACC
>CAZJKY010000125.1:0-2069 GCA_964546915.1 uncultured Gammaproteobacteria bacterium
CATTCTGTTTTTTAATTTTGATAACTCCTTCAACAAGGAGCGAAAATAAATGAGTATGATGAGGAAGAATGGTAATTTCGCCACTGGCGGTTGGGATGGTAACAGAATTTACTAATTCATCGATGACGATTTTGCGGGGAGTAATGACTTTAAGTTTAAGTAAATCCATATTATTTAACCTCCTCTATCCCCCCAACCATATAAAAATTCATCTCTGATTTGCTATCGTGTTTGCCTTCAAGAATTTCTTTGAATCCTCTGACAGTTTCAGCGATGGGAACATATTTTCCTGTCCGACCGGTAAATGGTTCGGCAACAGACATCGGTTGAGTTAAAAATCTTTGAATTTTTCTAGCTCTGGTGACAGTTAATTTATCAGTTTCTGAAAGTTCCTCCATGCCAAGAATAGCAATAATATCTTGAAGATCTTTGTATCTTTGCAGGGTTTTTAAGACATTTCTAGTTACTTGATAGTGTTCTTCACCAACAATATCAATATCAAGGGCGCGGGACGATGAAGTTAATGGATCAATAGCCGGATAAAGACCTTGTTCAGATAAAGACCTTTCCAAGGTGATTGAGGCGTCCAGATGGGAAAAAGTAGCGACTGGAGCAGGATCAGTATAATCGTCGGCAGGGACATAGACAGCCTGAATTGAAGTAATAGAACCTTTATTGGTAGAAGTAATTCTTTCCTGCAAAGCAGCCATTTCTGAGGCTAAAGTCGGTTGATAACCAACTGCCGACGGAATTCTTCCCAAAAGAGCCGATACTTCAGATCCGGCTTGAGCAAATCTAAAGATATTATCAATAAAGAGTAGAACATCCATGTTTTTTTGATCTCGGAAATACTCGGCCATGGTGATTCCGGTTAAAGCGACCCGCAGACGGTTGCCGGGTGGCTCATTCATTTGACCAAATACTAAGGCGGTTTTATCAATTACTTTTGTTGCTTTCATCTCAAGCCATAAATCATTACCTTCTCGAGATCTCTCTCCTACTCCGGTAAAAACAGAAACTCCAGAATGTTCTTTAGCCACATTATGAATCATTTCTTGGATAAGAACGGTTTTGCCGACGCCTGCGCCGCCGAAGATAGCCACCTTTCCTCCTTTGATAAATGGAGCAATCAAGTCGATTACTTTAATACCTGTTTCAAATATTTTTTGTTCTACTGTTTGTGAGGCAAGATTAGGTGCCTCTCGGTGAATTGGATTTTTTTCTACATTTTTTAATCCTGGTTTTTCATCAATAGGTTCTCCTAAAACATTAAATATTCTTCCCAATGTTGCGTCACCTACAGGTACTTCAATTGATTTTCCGGTATTTTTAACTGTTATTCCCCGTTTTAAGCCGTATACGTTGCCCATAGCCAGAGCACGTACTTTTCCTGGAGCAAGAACAATACCAACCTCCAATATTAATTTACCAAAAGATTTATCTTCAACAATCAAAGCATCGTAGATCTTAGGAGTCTTGTTTTTTTCAAATTGACAATCAACAACAACTCCTCTAATTGAAATGATTTTGCCTGTGTCCATATAATTATTATGTTGATTCCACCGATTCTTTAGCGGTTATCATATCTAATAGTTCATAAGTAATTTTTTCTTGTCTGATTTTATTTCTGAGTAGCGTTAGGTTGTAGATAACATCGGTCGCATTATCAGTAGCATTTTTCATAGCAATCATACGAGACGAGTGTTCTGAAGCCTCTGAGTTTATGATTGCTCCTCTAATTTTTTCCTCAATTAAACTGCGCAGTACAGAATCTATAATTTCATTAGCTCCGGGTTCTATTAAGTATTCATCTTTAACATGAATTATTTCTTGTTTTTCAGGCAGTTCGATTTTTGAAGGAAGAAGTATTGTTGATAAGGTTTCAAATTTTAACGTATTGATAAAATGATTATAGATAAGAATTACTTTTACGTATTGTCCGCTAATAAATCCGTTTAATGCTTCTTTAAAAATTGGAGATATAATAGCTGAGGTCACATGAACAGAAAAATCAGCGATGATATGACCACCCATTTTGTCTACAAAACCCACCAAACACACCCAACACA
>CAZJKY010000126.1:0-2052 GCA_964546915.1 uncultured Gammaproteobacteria bacterium
CCTTCGGAGGTTCGAATCCTCCCCTCTGGACACTTCGGCAAGCTCAGTGCAAGCTCAAGATAGACTCTATGGAAAATAAAGATGTTTGGTATGTATATCTGCTTCTTTGCGATGAAAAAACTTACTATGTTGGAATAACTAACAATCTTCCTTTAAGAATCATAAATCATCGTGAAAAAAAATCTTTATTTACTTTAAGGTTTAAAAAAATAAAGCTAGTTTATTGCGAAAGTTATGATAATAAATATCAAGCGGCTAAAAGGGAAAAACAGCTTAAGGGTTGGTCAAGAGCAAAGAAGCAAATGCTTATAGACGGAACTTTAGGAATAAATACTTGCACTGGGGTTGCCGAAGAAATCCTGGGAGATGAGAACCTCAAATAAGTTTATCCTGAGCGTTTCAGCAAGCTGTTGTAGATCTGAAACAGCCGAAGGAAATCCTCCCCCCTGGACTAAAGCCTCCTGACAATCTAAGCTACTTTAGGAAGAGAGAACGGTTAAAACTTTTGATATACTTCTGCTATGGATATTCTTGATCTTGCACTCAAAGTTGGTAAATCTAAGAAAATCAAAAGAACAGGGTGGGTAAGAGAAGGGATAATAAGTCCTGAGAGTGTTGCAGTACATTGTTTTCGGGTAATTGTTTTATCAATGACACTTGCGCCCTTATTGAAGTTGAATCAAGTAAAACTTATAAAAATGGCAATAATTCACGACCTCGGTGAAACACAAACGGGAGATTTAGTTGTTGAAAGAGGAAAGAATATTGATATTGAAGCAAAGAAAAAGAAGGAAAAGATAGAAGAGGAAATAATAAAACACATTTTGAGTGATTATGATAAAGAGTATAAAAATCTATTTCATGAGATGACTGAAAGAGAGTCGGCTGAAGCAAAAACCTTTTGGGAGATAGATAAACTTGAAATGGCAATACAAGCTTATGAATATGAAAAAGAACAAGGAAAAGATATGTCTGAATTTATTGACAATGCAGAACTGGTAATTAAAACTTCTCTACTTAAAAACGTTCTTCATGATATTAACAAAAAGAGGAATTTAAGATAAAATGCGTTCCAACATATTCAACCAGTCTGGACTTTGTATAGGCAAACTAAAAAGTAGTATTTTAGATTATCAAATTAACCTTCTTGGGTTCGAACATTTCTGATATCATTAATAAATGATCGGATATATTCTAGCGGTAATTAGCTCTCTTTTCTTTAGTCTATATGTAGTACCACGTAAGTTAGCAAAACAAAAACCAACGCTTTTTACTTTAATGATGACAATTGGTTTTTCTATTGGATCATTACTTCTTTATTTTATAAATGCAAAAGAAAAACTAAATTTCTATCTTTTATTTTCTATTCCAGCCGGTATTATCTGGGTGACAAGTTTCATATTTTTTGTTAAATCGATCGATCTTATCGGTCTTTCTCGTTCGAATCAATGGAAAAATTTGCAAGGACCTGTAGGAGTTTTTCTGAGCTTAATAATTCTTTCTGAATACGGAAAAGTAAATCCAATTATTACATTAATTGCAGGTTTAAGTATTTTTATTTCTGCATTCTTTTTATCAAATACTACTGATGAAAAAATAAAAACAATAAAACAAAAGGGTGTATATTTTGGATTACTTTCTGGATTAGGTTTTGGAATAGTAACTGTGATAAATAAACTTGTTACTGATCAGGTTGGTGTTTACTCTCAACAAGTCGTTTGGAGTTTTTCAATGCTTGTAAGCATGTTAATCTACTTACTTTATAAACGAGAACTAAAACAGATTAAAATAATCTCATTAAAAAATAATTCTCTTGGTTTACTCGCCGGATTTATTTATTTAAGTGCTAGTTTTTTTATGCTTCAATCGTATAAATATATAACTGCTTCTGTAGGATTCTCTATTATTCAATTAAGTTCTTTATGGACAATACTTATCGGAGTTTTAATCTTTAAAGAAATTAATATAAAAAAATATTATAAAGAAATACTGCTTGGGTTATTTTTTGCCATACTTGGATGTATTGGTTTAGTAATCCCGAACGAATACGCA
>CAZJKY010000127.1:0-2043 GCA_964546915.1 uncultured Gammaproteobacteria bacterium
AAAGAGGCGCGACTGACGCCGTATTTTTTTAAAACTGGAATAATTTTGGCTGTATATTTATCCATACAAGACATTATAGCACGAATAACAAACCGCTTGTCAATCTCAACCGCCAATGGAAAGTTCCTGGACCATGTTTTGGTCAACAACTGGGCAAACGGGTTTCGATTAAGAACAAATAATTTCAATAAATTTCAACCCTTCGATTTCATTCAGGGTAAACCAGTTTCTACTAATTTCAATGTCTTTATCATCTTCTGGCCGCAGTATCTGGAGTTTTTAGGCTTCGCCTTATTACTTTTAGCTTTCTTATACATTATCAGATTGCCACAGCCACTCGATACATAACCTCGGAGGTTATATTAAAGATCTTTTATCAAACTCCCTACCTTTATCTTCAGAATTTTTGTAATTTTGTGAAGAAATCTGATCGATGGATTGGCTTTGCCTTCTTCAACCTCAGCCAGATAGCTTCGGTCGACATCAGAAAGGGTGGCTAGTTGCTGTTGAGATAGCTTAACTTTTTTTCGATGAGTAATAATGCTCTCCCCCAGCCTTTTATAGTAAAAATTACCTTGCGCCATTTAGCAATCATATTGGAATCAAAATCCAAAAGCAGTTGGTTATAACCTACAAAAATGGAGTTTTAGATTATTAAGAAAGGATAATTTTGACGATAGAGGTATGAACTATAAGTAACTCAAAAAAAGCAGAAATTCAATTGAAACTCATTGAAATTATTTGAAATTCATTGTTTCGCATCAATTAGTTTCTATTTATCTCTATTAATTTCTATGTATTTCTTCGATTCTGCTATAATTTTTCTATGTCCACTCTTTCCCATCTGCAAATCCGCAATCCTAAAGACGACGAGACGCCGATTGAGTCGGCCACCCAGATTTTTTCCTCGCTTCTCCCCTATCCTTATATTCCTTTATGGCGGCGGATTTTTGTTCATCCAAAAACCTATGCTTTTGAACTTTATTTTATCTCCCAGATTCTTTATTTTTATGTGACTGCTCCCAAAGAAAGCGAAACTTTTGTCTCAAGTTTGATTTCTTCATCATTTCCCACCTCAACCGTCAAAAAAACCTCTGATCCGATGAATATTATTTTAAAATCTCCTCGGTTAGCTTACGGAGAAGTGGCTTTAAACTCTTATTTTTACTTACCAACTAAAACTTATTTTGATTTTAGAGATGTTGATCCGTTATCATCGCTTTTAGGCCTACTGTCAAAACAACCACCTCATCTGAAAATGGCGATTCAGATTGTCATGACACCGGCTTATTTTTCCTGGGCTGATGAAGCGGTTAAGGCGGCCAAACATTTAGCCTACGACGAAACGGCAGATAAATATGGCCAAAATCCGCAAAAACTCTTAATTATGAAAAAGGCCTCATTTCAAGGCGGCAAGGTAGCAATTCGGCTCCTTGTGGGATCAACATCAAAAACAATCGACCCATACCCATATTTGACTCAATTAGCCGGAACTTTTGGAACGTTTTCTTTAGGCGAAGGCAATCAATATATCTTTAAAAAGCGAATTTTTTTCAAAAATAGTTTTCTAAAAAGAGTTAAAGAAAGAAAGATTAGTTATTTTGAAAGGAAATATCAGATATTAAATGCACAAGAACTGGCGACTCTTTGGCATCCGCCCGGTTACTTACTGGCGGGAATAAAAAACATGGCCTGGGGAAAAACTTTATTAGGAGAACCACCGGAGAATTTGCCGGTGGTTCCAGAATTAAGGTCCGACCCTAAAGGGACGGACCTTTTAAAGCAGGATATCAACTTTTTCGGCAAAACTGAATTCAAAAACAAAGAACAGATTTTTGGTATCAAGACGGTTGACCGGCGCAAACATGTCTATATCATCGGCAAGACCGGCGCCGGCAAATCAACCATAATTGCCAACATGGCCATTGACGATATCCGCAAAGGCCGCGGCTTAGGTATCATTGATCCCCACGGCGATCTGTCAGAAACCATTCTTGATTTTATTCCAAAAAGACGACTCAATGACGTTGTCTATTGGAACCG
>CAZJKY010000128.1:0-2036 GCA_964546915.1 uncultured Gammaproteobacteria bacterium
GTTCTATTAAGTATTCATCTTTAACATGAATTATTTCTTGTTTTTCAGGCAGTTCAATCCTTGAAGGAAGAAGTATTGTTGATAAGGTCTCAAATTTTAATATATTGATAAAACGGTTGTAAATAAGAATCACTTTTGCGTATTTTCCGCTAATAAAACCAGTTAATGCTTCTTTAAAGATTGGAGATATAATAGTTGAGGTCACATGAACGGAAAAATCAGCGATAATATGACCACCCATTTTGTTTACAAAACTGGCACCTTTTTTTCCAACCGTGATAAAATCATTATTTTTAAAGTCAATTTCGCGGTTTAGATAACGGAAAATATTAAAATTAAAAGATCCGCATAGACCTTTATTTGAAGCAATAATAATATAAAGATTTTTAACAGAATTAGTGTTATTTTCTATAAGGGGAGAAAAGCTTTTATCAAGAGTAGAGACGGCTTTATAGATAATCTTTTCAAGATGGCGCCGGTAAGGAGCGGACTCAACAGCAGTTGCTTGTGCTTTTTTCATTTTAATTGCGGAAACCAACTGCATCGCTTTAGTAATTTTTTTTACATTTCCAACCGATTTAATTTTTTTTCTAACAGTTCTTATATTCATAAGATCTCCTTAATAATTTTTTCCAATTCTTTTTCATCAGTTTCTTCAAGGACTTTATTTTTATTGATTTTTTTAAGCCAATGTTTTCCATTAGTTTCCATGTGGATAACAAGTTTAGTTTCAAATTCGGCAATATCGTGAATAGGTATACTATCTAAAAGTCCTGTGTTGGCAGCATAAATTAAAGCAGTTTGCAATGCTAAAGAATATGGTTGATTTTTCTTTTGAATAAGAATTTGCGTTAATCTGGCGCCACGGCTTAAAAATTTTTTTGTTTCTTCATCTAGTTCTCCTTCAAACTGAGAAAAAGCAGCCATCTCCCGGTATTGAGCAAGATCAAGTTTTAATTTTCCAGCCACTTTTTTCATGACTTTTGTTTGGGCATTACCTCCGACTCTTGAGACCGAGGAACCAACATTAATAGCTGGTCTTATACCTGAATTAAAAAGATCTGTTTCTAAAAATATCTGTCCGTCGGTAATAGAAATAATATTAGTTGGGATATAAGAAGATAGATCTCCCTCCAAAGTTTCAATTATTGGCAAGGCAGTAATTGATCCGCCTCCATATTTATCGTTTAATCGACATGATCTTTCCAAAAGTCTGGAATGAAGGTAAAAAATATCTCCTGGATAGGCTTCTCGTCCTGCCGGCCTTCTTAAAATTAAAGATATCTGTCGTTAAGACCAAGCATGTTTTGTTAAATCGTCATATACAACCAGAACATCTTTGCCTTGGTCCATAAAATATTCTGCAATTGCAGTGGCGGAATAAGGAGCTAAGTATTGAGATGCGGCCGGATCTGACGCTGAAGCCGATACTACTATGGTATAGTTTAAAGCCCCATGTTTTCTAAAAAGTTCAACTACTCCTGCTATTTTAGAATTTTTTTGACCTATTCCGCAATAAATACAGATAACATTTTCTTGAGCTTGGTTAAGTATGGTATCAATGGCAACTGTGGTTTTACCGGTTCCTCGATCACCAATTATTAATTCTCTCTGCCCCCGGCCAACTGGAATTAAAGCATCAATTGATTTTATTCCTGTTTGTAAAGCTTTATTAACAGGTTGGCGTTTGACTACTCCAGGAGCAATTTTTTCCACCGGATAATTTTTTGCGGAAGAAATAGCAGGTAGTTCATCAAGAGGATTACCTAATGGGTCAATTACTCGACCAATTAATTTATCAGAAACAGGGATTGATAATGTGTAATTTAAAGAAACGGCTTGATCACCTGCTTTAAGGGATAAATAATCACCAAGAACAATTACTCCGACCTTATCTTCGGTAAGATCTGCGGTATAACCCTTGACTCCATTTTCAAATTGAACAATTTCTCCAAAAGAAACATTATATAATCCAGAAAGAACAACTACGCCATCTTTGATTTCTTCTATTTCGCCAAATTCTTGAGGTTTAGCAA
>CAZJKY010000129.1:0-1977 GCA_964546915.1 uncultured Gammaproteobacteria bacterium
CCATGAAACTTTAAACCTTTACGTTCGTATTTATTGAATATAGACTTAACAATATCCAATTCCCCACGAGAAATGGAAGTATCCAGTAAGCCCAAAACCGAGCGTTTTATCAGTTTAGATCCGGTAAAAATGATATTAATCGCGACGAGAATGGCGACGACCGGATCCAATATCTTCCACCCGGTTATAGCAACCAGAAAGACAGCGATGATAACTCCAATTGAGGTAATCACGTCCGTCATTAAATGGTGACCGTCAGCCTCAAGGGTAATCGAATGATGTTTTTTCCCGACTTTCAAAAGCTTTTGGGCGACTACATAATTAATAATGGAGGCGATTATTGAAATTCCCAAACCCAAAAAAGCCTGTTCAATAATTTTTGGGTGAATAATCCTGTTAATGGCGCTTATAATGATGGCAACGGCGGCTATAAAAATAAACAGTCCTTCCATGATGCTGGCAAAATACTCGGCCTTTGAATGGCCATACCTGTGTTCTTCATCCGGAGGCTGCTCGGCTACTTTAAGCATGATAAGTGCGATTATTGCGGCAACTAAATTTACTAAAGACTCCAAGGCATCAGACAATAGACCAACTGATCCAGTTAAAAAATAGGCAATCGATTTTAGGGAAATAGTTATGACAGCAGTGAAGATTGAAAGCAAGGCAAACTTAGTCAGGGATGGATTTTTCATGGGATAAATAATTATAGAATTAATTTATAAACCAAAATACTTAAAGATATCAAAAATTCCGTTTTCGTATTACGCCATCAACATCCAAAACAATTGCTTTGATTTTGTTCATAGTTTTATTTTAATCTATTCCAAGCAAAAGAAACCAGCAGAAGCTGTAAAAAATAGACAAAAACCGGGCTGAAGCGAAGGGCGGTTTGTTGACCGAAATTAAAAATTAAGATAAATAATATAGCAAAAGATAACATTCTGCCCAAATCCAAAAACAACTCCTTGTCAAAGATCAGAGCATAGCTATTTTGTCCTTCGATCTTTTTTTCTTCATCCATAATATTCATCATCAAAGGCCCGCTGGTCAACCACATGAATTCTATTGCTAGACTATTAATCACTAAGTAAATAATGGTTGTTAAGGAATTGAAAAATAATCCGAAAATAAAAGCAGTAATTAATCCTAAAATAACAGTTGTCAATAATGTTGGTTTTTGATGATGAGATAAAGCCTTTCTTCCATAATAGTAAATAAGAAGAGATGAAATTAAAGCAATCAGGGCGTTGAATGAGCCAAGAATATTTTCGGCGCCGAGCTTCGTCAGAATTAATAGAGTTGGAAAAAATAAAGAGATTCCCTCAATTACTCCGATTGAAACGCACAGCATCCGAACCGCCAACCACCTTTTTGTTATTTTTTTGACAGTGATATGGGATATTGACGGCGATTGATATTCATCTTTAACTACCATTAGGCCGGATAAAAAAAGCAAAACAAAAGCAAAAAGAATAGTAATTTGATAAGTTTGCGAAAGACTAACGATATTAAATTTACTTGCCAGAAAGATAAACCAACCAGCAATAAGTGGAACAACGATACCGGTTATCATATTGAGAGAAAAATTGAAACCAAGAAAATAGTTTCGATTATGACTTTTGGTTTGTTTGAAAGTTAAATAAACTCTATTGGCCCAGTAAAGGCCATAACCGATTCCAAACAAAGAACCAAAAACAAAATATGACCAGTCGGTTGTTTTCGGGAAAAAGACGACCATGATGGGAATTAAGGCGGTTAGGATGGCGCCAAAAAAATAAAGATGAGTGATTTTGAATTTTTTTAATAAGTAGCCGTTGAAGTAGAAGATTATCGGCAACATAATTGTATTACCGATGTTATAAAAAGCGAGACTAACAATGTCTCCCTGTTTTCTCCAGATAAATGCATTGATGAAAGTCCCGATCAGAGGATAGGTAGCGCCAAAGTAAAAATAAGAAACCAAAAGATCTCTGG
>CAZJKY010000130.1:0-1936 GCA_964546915.1 uncultured Gammaproteobacteria bacterium
CTAATGAACTACAAACGATTTTGACCAATAAAGAAAAATTATGGAATGAAGTTGATCAGACCTGCCGTGATAAATATCAACGATTAGGTGCCCGAATAAGAAATCTGGCAATAAAAAGTTTTATCTATATCCTTCTTACCAAAATGCTTTTTGCTATTATTCTGGAGATTCCTATTTCCAATTATTTTTATGGTGAGGTCGATAGAAACGCCATAATCATCAATAGCATCTTTCCGCCGATTCTTATGGTGATTATTTTAGGCTTTTTCAAAATTCCCGGTGAGGAAAATACGAGAAAAATCTATCGCCGTCTAGCTGACATTATTGATGATGATAAAACTTTTGAAACACAAGTGGCTTTTGTGCCAAAAAAATCCGGTCCAAAAAGACCGCTTTTGATCTTTGGTTTTACGGTTTTTTATTCTTTGACATTTTTGGTGACTTTAAGTCTCATTTATGAAATCTTAACCTATATCAACTTTAATTTAGTTAGTCAGGCAATCTTTATCTTTTTTGTCAGCGTCGTCACTTTTTTTTCCTACAGAATCCGCCAGGTAACTAAAGAGTTAAGACTGGAAGAAAAAGAAAGCATCTTTACTCCAATAGTTGACTTTTTCTTTATGCCGATTTTATCACTGGGAAAATTTTTCAGCTCCGAGATTGCCAAACTAAACTTTTTTATCTTTATCTTTGATTTTATCATTGAAGCGCCTTTTAAATTAATATTCGAGGTGGTGGAGGAGTGGATTTCCTTTGTCAGGAAAAGAAAAGAAGAAATAATTTAATAAGCCATACAACCTCGTAGGTTGTATGAGGCTAAAAAATTAAATTCTATAGTAATACGTTGGAAACGGTTTTCTTTCTACTTTTTTGATTAGTTTCTTTTCGTATTCTTTTATAGGAAACCCGTGGGAAATAATTATTACTCCTTTTTTTAATTCTTTATCAAATTTAGGGATGAGTTTTTTTAAGAGATCAGGCATGAGGAACAGATATAAATAATCAGCTTTTGTTAGATTCGTATCAAAAATATTTTCCGTTTTAAAAATAATATTTTTGTTAGTTTTATCGAATTTTGACAATATTTTAGCCCAAAGATTAATCAAGCCATTAATGTCAATTGCCAGGCCTTTTAGATGATATTTTTTCACCGCAGTTCTGACAATTCTCGCATCCCCGCTTCCCAGTTCAACGAATAAACCGTTTTTTTTAAATTTTACTTCTTTTAAAATATCTAAAATCACTTTATTTCTCGTCGCCACATAAGGCGAACCCATGAGAGATGAATAAATAAGGAATAAGCCATAAACTGACATAAAGATAAGAAAGATAAGGAGTAAAAAAACTAATATTAAATAAAATATTAGATTTATCATTATTCTAGTATAATATATAGAATATAACAGCTTCCATAGCTTAACGGATAAAGTACTGGTCTTCGGAACCAGTGATGGGGGTTCGATTCCTCCTGGGAGCACTTTGGGTCCGTAGCTCAACTGGCAGAGCATCTCCCTCTTAAGGAGGTGGTTGGGAGTTCGAGTCTCCCCGGACTCACATTTTTAAAACAATGTCAATCCTTATGGATACGGCTTATCATTGAATTTCTATCTGCAACTGCTTAAAAGTCTGATAAACTTTATACATATAATTTTCTAAAGAGTTCCATTCTGGGAACTCTTGGCCCACATTTATGTTAATGAATAAATTAGATATATGGTTGATAAATACTCCATTTAGAAAGTGGCTTTTAAACAGTGCTACTAAAAAATATTATTTTAAATATTTTAATGAATTAAAAGGAAAGACGGTTTTGGAAATAGGATGCGGAAGCGGTGTTGGCACAGAACTTATTCTGGAATATTTTTCTCCTAAAAAAATAGTTGCTACTGATCTTGATCCAAGATTAATTGTTTTAGCCAAGAGAAATATTCAAAAC
>CAZJKY010000131.1:0-1920 GCA_964546915.1 uncultured Gammaproteobacteria bacterium
GATGTGCTGACCGAAGAAATACAATCTCTAGAAAAAGAAGGTATTAATATTAATAAAAAAATTATCATTTCGCCTCGAGTTCATTTGATCATGCCTTATCACAAGGAATTGGATCAGGCTTATGAAAACGCCCGGGGGAAAAGTAAACTAGGAACGACCAAAAGAGGAATTGGTCCGGCCTACTCGGATAAAGTCAGCTATAACGGAATCAGAATTTATGAACTTTTGAACTGGCGCTTGTTTGAGAAAAAGTTTCGCTTTCAAACTAAAATCAAAAACGAAATTCTAAAAACTTTTAGGGTGAAGCCGATAAAAGTCGAGGAACATTTAAGCAAATTTAAAAAATTTGCCACCTTAATTAAACCTTTAGTCAAAGATACATTTTTAATTCTTCAAAAAGCTGTCAGTCAGAAAAAAAATATTCTTCTTGAGGGCGCCCACGGAATGATGCTTGATAATGACTGGGGACTTTATCCATATTGCACAGCGACCAATACCACTGTTGGGGCTGTTAATACAGGAGCCGGCTTACCAACAGCTAAAATTAATCGTGTCGTTGGTGTTGTTAAAGCCTATCTTTCCCGAGTCGGCGGTGGTCCGATAGCAACAGAACTTTTTGATCAAACCGCCGATAATATTCGGGGAAAAGGTAAAGAGTATGGGACAACGACTGGCCGGCCGCGACGAATTGGTTGGCTTGATCTTGAGGCAGTTAAATTTACAACTGCACTTACCGGAGTGACTGAAATCGCCATTACCAAACTTGATATTTTATCCGGTCTCCCAAAAATTTCAGTGTGTATTGGATATCGTTTGGGAGGAAAACCAATTTCCGCCAGTAGTTGTGGTTATGAGGAGTTGGGACGGGTTAGACCAGTTTACAAGACCTTTGCTGGTTGGAAAGAAGATATTAGCAAAGTTAGAAAGTTTAGCAATCTACCCAAAAACTGTCAGAAATATTTGAAATTTATCGAGAACTATCTTAAGACTAAAATTTCAATTGTTTCGGTAGGAGCTGACAGGATAGATACTTTTAGTAGATAAAAATTTTATTTTTTCCTTTGATTATTTTTTGGCTATCTTTCAACAGCTTTGAGGAATACATATATGAAACAAGACTAAAATTCTTAGTTTTTAATTTTAAATTCTTGATTAATTTATCAATTAGCCAAGGAGAAACGTAAAGATAAATTGTTATATTGTTAAATTGTTGCATTGTTACCTTAAAGAAATCTCCCCAGATAATTTTTATATTTTTTCTGTTTGGGTGAAAAAGACGGCTGACAAAGAGAATGATGACTAAAACCGGGTTGATTTCGACGGCAATAAACTGCGTATTTAATTTTTGCTGAAGACTGATTATGGCAGCTTCAAAAATAACAATCCCATCTCCGGCGCCAAGATCAATAATGGTTTGATTGTTTTTTAATCCCAAGGCTTTTATAATGAGAGGAATATCTTTTTTGTTTGTTGGAAAATATGGAACTGGAGAGAATCTAGGACTCGAAAATAAACTGACAATAAACAAAATAATTAGAACGGGAAATAGTATTAACGGCATGAATTAATTTTAAATAATAAATATTAAATAACAATTGAATAACAAATGTTTAAATATTTAATATTAAAAATTTAAAATTCAATAAAAATTAATTATTTATTATTTGATATTTAATTATATATTGTGAAAAACAAGACGATTATATTCGATTTCGACGGGACAATTGCCGATACGCTTTTGTTTAATTATCAAAAAGCCCAAGAAATTGTCGGTAAATTCAAGCTAACTAATCTGGATAATCAAGCCATAATTAATGAAATTAGATCCAAACCACTTCAAGAATTAATCAAGAAATTTAAAATCTCGTGGTTAAAGTTGCCATTTATTCTTTTAGAAGGAAGACGAGCTCAGAAAGAATT
>CAZJKY010000132.1:0-1913 GCA_964546915.1 uncultured Gammaproteobacteria bacterium
GTGTTGGGTGTGTTTGGTGGTGGTTTTCGTAATTGTTGAGCTGTTAAGAAAATCTCTAATTGTTTGATTTAATTGTTGGATATTATTGTGTTTATCCATCTTTTGTTTGATAAATTATTTATCACTTGACAAATATTACCTTAGGTGTTGTAATAATAATACAACACTATGAAAAAAAGTCAAGACCAGGCAAAATCAGTCACATTTGGAGAATATTTCAGGCAGCGCCGGATTGCTTTGGGATTTACTTTACGTTCATTTTGCAAAACTTACCAGCTTGATCCAGGTAATGTAAGCCGACTGGAGAGGGACATTATTCCTCCGACTGTTGATGAAGAAAAACTAGCCGGTTATGCGACTGCTCTAAAAATCGCAAAAGGCTCTCCGGATTGGATTACTTTTTTCGACCTGGCTAATACGGCAAAAGGGAGAATACCAAAAGATATTTTAAACGAGAAAGATGCTATGAAATATTTGCCTTTAGTATTCCGAACAGCAAGAGGTAAAAAACTAACCAAAAAGAAACTGCAGGAATTAATCAAACTAATAAATAGTTAATGAAACTAAACCTACCGCATCTTTCGTATCAACAAATCGGTGAAATAGCCGATCAATTTTTATCCAAATACCACTTGAAACTGAGTTTACCTATTCCAATAGAACAAATTGCCGAATCCAAGCTTAACTTGAAGATTTTTGAACAGATAAATCTTAGAAAAGATTTTGATGTTGATAGTTTTCTGACTTCTGATTTATCAACAATTTTCATAGACTTCAATATCTACGCGAATGTTGAAAATAGAACCAGATGCTCAATCGCTCACGAGATTGGCCACCTGATTTTGCACGGAAACCTTTTAAGTAAACAAAAAATAAATTCTACCTATGAATTAGGTAAATTTCTTAGTTCTATAGATGATGATGACTACGGGTGGTTAGAATATCAGGCTTACAGTTTTGCGAGTCAGGTTTTAGTTCCGAAAAAATTGTTGTTGAACCGAATAAGTAAAAGTATGGGTTATTTGCCAAACCAGGCCACTTTAGAAACAATTTCGCCAATAGCTCAAGATCTTTTGGAAATATTCCAGGTATCTGGAGATCTTATGCTTAGAAGATTGGAAAAGGAAAGCATAGTCTTATCAAATAGAAAGTAAAGATTTCACTTTCTTTTTTTGATTCTCGATAAGCAAGGATTATATTATTCTTTACGATGATTAGTTATCTTTCTATCCTACTTCTGAAGAATTTTTCGGTTTTTTAAGAGACGGATTCTGCTTCCTTTGTGAGCCAATCGATATTAAGACCGATTTGTTTTTCTTTTAAATCTTCATCTAAATGTCTAATTGAATCATAGGAAATGAATTTAACTGCTTTGTCCAGTGACAAATAATCATTTGAAAAAGTAGGTCTACGTAATTGTTCAAAAACTTTATTTTTTTTGTCACGACTGGCAACGATAAATAATGGATATGTTGAATTTGGGGTTAATGACCTTAAATCCGAAAGTCGAAGTATTCCAGAATATATGCTCGTAGAATGTTCTATCTCAAATGCCGATTTAATAGAATATCCTAGTTTCCATACAGTATCAATATTTTTTATATAAGTAGGTACATCAATTGAGGCTTGAAATTCTTTTATTACAAATTCTTTAAATTTATTTCCTTTAAATTCTTTTGATTGGTCGGCTGAAGGAACCCAAACATCAAAATTAGCCTGATTTCCTAATCTAATAAGTCGCCATTGCATTTCAGTATGGTCGGTGGGAGCACGTTCAATATTTTCGTCAAGAACTTCGCTTATTATTTTTTTCTTCTCAAATTCAATTTTTTCAAGTTCTTCACCTTTACTTAATTTTTGTAAAAGAGATATCAAATCTCCATATATAGACAATAATTTATCAACTTTCTCCT
>CAZJKY010000133.1:0-1898 GCA_964546915.1 uncultured Gammaproteobacteria bacterium
AATTCTATATTTTGTTAATGAACAGTTTAATTTTTCCGATCCTGACGAAAAAAGACTAAAATGGGACGCCGCCGGAGCGGATTTTTGGATTCCTGAAAAAGGTTAATTATAAACGATTTTAAATTATGCAGACAGCTTATGATGTTGTAGTTGCCGGAGGTGGAATAGCTGGGTTGTATGCGGCAAGAGAATTAAGTAAAGCAAAATTAAAAGTTTTGTTAATCGATCAAGGAATATCTCTTGGATCTACAGCTGGGACTCCCATTGCCACGATAGAAAAGTTTTCTCTTCCTAAAGAAGGTATAAACGTCTCGGTTAACAAGGTGATTATCGGTACTATAAATAAGGAAAAAATTTGGACTTCAGAAGAAAATGTCGGCTACATTCTTGATTACAAAAGAATGGGTAGTCTATTACTAAAACAAATTCAAAAAAACGGCGCTAAGATACTTTCTAATTCTAAAGCCGTTTCCTTAATAAAAAAGGATGGAAGAATTGAAGGAATAAAGACTTCAAAAGGAGATTTTTACTGTAGGTATTTAATAGATGCTACCGGTGCCGCCGGAGTCCTTATCTCTCAAGTAGATTTGAGAAAAAGAGTGCCTTGCTCGCCCGCGGTCGGAATAGAGTATGTAATTCATGATAAAAGCCATTATTTAAAAAAATATCAGGATTCCATGGCGATATATTTTGATACAAAACTTTTTCCCTGTGGATATGGATGGATATTTTGCAACGGTCAAGATAATTATAAAGTAGGCGTTTGTGAGTATATGGTTCATTCTTCTAAGAACCTTCCCGGTCTGGAGACAAGGCTAAAATTTTTTTACACTTGGCTTTTAAAAGAAAAAAAAGTTGAGATTGTTGAAAATCACGGCGGTTCGATTTATTTTGGTCCTAAATTTGAAATCAAAAACATCCGCTACAAAAATTTACTTGGAATCGGGGACACAATTGGCTCAATTAATCCATTGTTAGGAGAGGGTGTAAGACATGCTTTGTATAGCGCTGATTTTGCCGTAAAAGCAATTTTGAATAATATTAAAAAGGGCAAGGATCTGAAAAGTTATGAAAAAATGTGGCAAGAATATATTGGTTTTCGTTGGAAATTAACTACTTTTGTATCCATAGCTTTATATGAAAAAAATTCTCAAATTACACAGATTTTTTATGATCAATTATTAGAATTTGTTGGATATTTAAACATGAATGATATCATTCAAATAGTAAAAGAATATAAATTAAAAGTTCTATTGAAAAAATTTCCACAAAATATTGGTGTAATTTTTGCAATGTTGAAAGCACGTTTTCTAAATTTTGACTAGTTTTTGACCTGCTTGCCGGCAGGCAGGTATTTAATTTTTGTACTTTGATTTTAATCTAATTTAATCTCTCCCAGTGTCTTTTTAAATCCTTCAAGGTCCTCGTTAAATAGAATTATTGAATATCTTATGCTTTGTTTGGTTTCTTTATTAAATCTAGATTCTGTTATTTTTAAATATTTACTCTTGTTTTTTGCCTCATAAGTATCAAAGAAAATCGTTTTGTTTGGGCATTTTAGAATCTTACTGTCGAGTTTTGGTTTTATTTCGGGCATTTTTTCTCACCTACTTTCTATAATAATTTTTAATTATTTAATTGTTTAATAATGTGTATTTTTAGTCAATCGCTTATAACCTACAAATGTAGTTATTTAGATTATTAAGACAATTAATTTATTACGAATGATATATAAAGAGATGATTTATCATAATAAGCTTAAAAAGAAAAATTGAAGTACATCCCTAGGGTGTCCATATTAATCTAAAACTAACCTAGGCCGTCTCCACCATATAAATTTCCAGACATTAAATATGATCTTCGAATTTCAGGTTTAAAACCATTTGGGCTACAGCTGC
>CAZJKY010000134.1:0-1811 GCA_964546915.1 uncultured Gammaproteobacteria bacterium
AAATTCGATCAGCAGCATTAAAATACCAAAAAACACTCGCTAGCGAGTGTTTTTTATGTAGCCCTAAGGGGAATCGGACCCCTGTTTACAGGATGAAAACCTGTTGTCCTAACCACTAGACGATAGGGCCATCTATTTTTAATTAAGCAACCTTCTTCAAAAGTTGCTTATCTTGTTTATGTTCTGTATTTTGAACAGTTTAGAGTTAATTTTCAATAGGTAAATGATATTATGATTTTTAGATTAAGTCAATTGTTATAAATAACCACCAAAGCTGACCAATGTCAGTTTTTTTAGTTGTTATTAATATTAAAGAATTCTAATTTTCTTTCTCAATAATAGAGGAATTAATCTCCTGGGTTAATTCATCTTTGAATTACTTTGCGAATAGTCCGCAATAACATCTGCCGTCTTTCGCAATCTCTTCTTTATGATAAACACAAGGACAGATTTTTTTTGAGTCCTCTTCTTGATTTCCGCTTAAAATCCTGCAAGGGCAATATTTTTTGCCTTTTTTCTTTTCATTTTCCAATAATCCGTTTACTATTCTTTCAACGATTTTCCGGTTCGGATTTAGCTGAAAACCATTTCTTTGCGAATATTCCGAATAATTTTTAATTATTTCTTCCATTTTGTTTATTTCTTAGTACTTTAAATTTTAATATTTTATTGAATATTTTTTTCCAGCCATGCTTTAATAAAAGATTCAGACCTGGCTCCTGTTAAAGAGTCGATGGGTTTGCCATCCTCAAACAGCACTACCATTGGAATGCGATCAACTTGAAATTTTTGAGCATTCAGTTGATTATCATCAACATTGGCTTTTAGTAAAATAATTTTTTTCTCAAATTCTTTTTCCAATCTTTCTAGAATTGGCGCAAGCAATGAGCAGGGCTCGCACCAAGTTGCATAAAAATCAACCAATGTCATTTTGTTTGTTCTCCGGATTTCTTTTTCGAAATTTTCGTCAGTTAAAATAATAGGCATAGTTATTTTTTTAAATTTTATACTTTTATTATATCATGAGTTCTTGGGCATAAAAAATAGGGCTTTATATGTCCTAAAATACCTGGCTCCGCGGGCAGGACTCGAACCTGCAACCAATTGATTAACAGTCAACTGCTCTACCATTGAGCTACGCCGGAATAATTATATTTTTAATATACTCTTTACCAATACCACTCTTAAGATACTTTTCCCGTTCTCTCGCTTGTTCCCTGCTGCCAACCTCTTCGCTATAAACAAGTTTCCACGGCCTATATCCTTTTGTTGAAAAAGTTTCGCCGTTATTATGGCTCTTCAAGCGCTTCTCTATATCTTTGCTCAGTCCTACATACAATCGTTTATCAACTTCGCTTTGGATAACATAAATTGAATATTTGATATCCATAGAGAAACTATAAACAGCACACTGCTCCCTGCCTGCCGGCAGGCAGGTACCATTGAGCTATCTGCCTGGCGGCAGACAGGCGCCGGAATATTGTTGTTAAAAAACAGTGATTTTTAAATAGCCCCGGAGGACTATTTACAGTATACAAAACAAATAGATTATAGCAAATATTTCAGATAAATCAAGTGTTACCGATATTTGCGAAAAAACGTCTTCCGGGATAAGATGGAAATATATACTTTGATATGAACACGTATAATTGGTACTCGCAAATTATCAAACCATCATGGTCGCCGCCGGGCTGGCTCTTCGGGCCTGTATGGACGGCGCCTTACGCGTTGATCGCAGTTTCTTTTGGTACGGTATTTTATAAAGCATTCACTGGAAAAATTCCATGGATCGTGGCATTACCCTTTGCGCT
>CAZJKY010000135.1:0-1744 GCA_964546915.1 uncultured Gammaproteobacteria bacterium
GATGATAGAGATTGGGATTTTTTTCATAGGGACACTCTTTATAAAGACAGTCTTAAATAAGACTGTCTTTAATTTTACTTTTAAACATTTGATAAGAGAAATTTTCTTTAATATATCGTCTTCCGTTATCAATAATAGCTTCTTTCATAGATTGACTTGAATCTATTTTAACCATTTTATCAATCAATTCATTAACATCAGAAAACAAAAATCCGTTTTTGCTATCTTTGATTAATTCTTTTGGACCACCGGAACTATAGGCAAAAGTGATACACCCAGAGGCCATGGCCTCAAGGGGAGTAATCCCAAAATGTTCTACTAACTCAGGATTTTTTTCTTCATCAACTCCTAGACCTGTGAAGTGCCAAAAATAGTTTGAAAGTTCATAAAGTTTATAAAGTTCATCAAGATTAATGTTTGGTTTAAAGATAATTGAGGAATCACTTCCTGTTAATTTTTTTAATCCGTCGAAATATTCCTGATCTTCAGTTTTTAAACCACCAGCTAATATTAATTTATAATCAGAAAATTTTTTAGATTTATTTTTAAGTTTTTTAAAAGCCTTAATAATTAAATCCTGTCTTTTACTATGGAGATGAGAAAAAAATCGACCGACTGAAAAAATAATTTTTTCTTTTTTAGAAAAATCAATCTTTTGATTAATTAATTTATTATCTAAATAAGGAATGATTACTTTTGATTCAATTCCGAATTTTTTCAACCATTTTTGTGTAAATAATGAATGAGTAATAAATTGATAGTTAATAAGTTTAAGCCGATTGATTAAATTTAATGAATAAAGTTTTTTATCAGGAACCATCGCGTAGATAAAATTTTTTTTTGCCGAGGAAAAAAAGTAGCTGCCATCGGTAACGTAAAAAAAATAGACATAAGTTTTTAAAGTTCTTAAAGTTCTTAAAGTTCGTAAAGTTTGTAAAGGAGAAGAATCTTTTTTAAATGGCGAAGCTAAAAACTTCATTATATTAATATAATGTAGTGAGAAACGATCTTTAATTTCTTTGGTCAAGTCTTTGTCCCAAAAAATATTTATTTCATATCCTTGTTCGGCGAAAACTTCTAAAATAGAGAGAATATGTTTTTCACCACCACCTAAAGTGTCAAGATAAGGATCATAAAGAGCGACCTTTTTTGTTTTGTTTTTCATAAAGAAAAAGATAAGTAATTGTTTTTGAAAAAGCTTGATAGATTGATTCAATTATACCAAGAGGGCCGTCTAGAAATCCCATATGTCTGAAAAATCTTCTAAAAAATTCTGCTAAAAATTTTCTAAAAAAAGTCACAGTTTTAGTTTTTTTGTTGGCTTTAAAAAGCAAGTCAGATTCAATATCCTCAAAGAGAGTAGTTTTTTTAACCATGTTATCCAAATCTCCGTGAAAATAATGAATCAGGGGTTTTTTAAGATATCCAAAGTTACCTTTTATTTGAGGAGTAGAATGAATGCGTTTTGGCCAGTCGACAAAATATTTTTTGTTTATCAGTCTTATTTGGTAGTCTGGCCACCAGCCGCCATGACGTAGCCATTTAATACCGGCAAAAATGTTCCGGCGGGGGATTTTAAAATGTGTAAAATCATTTTGTAGGGGCGAACCTTTGTGTTCGCCCTTTTTAGGAACGACACGGGGGTCGTTCCCTACAGAAATAATATATTTAATTTCATTTGTCAATTCCTTTGTTATTCTTTCGTCGGCATCAAGAATCAATACCCAATCTGTTTTAGCCTGTT
>CAZJKY010000136.1:0-1742 GCA_964546915.1 uncultured Gammaproteobacteria bacterium
TGTGTTGGGTGTGTTTGGTTTTTTGTTTTCAAATATAAACTAACTTATTCGTATTATATTTAAGTGCGTAGATAAATTTATTCATTGGGCTTTTCATACTGCCAATAATTTTTGCCAAAAGTTCTTCCCTACTAGGTAATTGGGCAATTTGAAGGGCTTTTTCCGCATTATAAATACTATTATCTAATAATGCCAATTTAAAACTTAATGAAGGATCTTTTTTAGAAAAGAGATAAAAAGCTTTTAATCCTTCATTCCAACGTTGGCTTAAAGTCACTAAAGCGCTGGTTTCTCTCAAAGGAAAGAACTGTTTTTTTAGATCGGTAAATATGGTTTTTTTCAGAGCAATTTTATTAATAGATTTTTCAAAGAGAGTATTTTTAATAACTTTAATCTGAGAATTAGTTTTTTTTAGTTCTTTACGAAGCGACTCTAAGCTTTGGTGAGTGGTTTTACCTATTTTAACTAAAAGGAAATTAGCATTTTTATCTAACGATTGAAGAAGTGACTCGACCTGATTTTTTTTAAGTTGGTTAACCATAATTTTACCATCCCCTCCGATTCGGAGAGTGTTCGCCGGGAAATTATTTTAATTGTAAACCCGGTGTCTTAGGCGTTTAACATTATATCATGATTCTCCTAAAAGTTCACGTAAAGACTTAACATTTTTTTCTTCTTTATTATCTTTTTGTTTTTTACCTGTGTAGGTGCTTTTGTATTTCAAAGCAAAAGCTTGTTTTTTCTGGAAAGAGTCTACCCGTCCTTTTCTATCTAAAAATTTATGTTCTCCTGTATAAAAAGGGTGGCATTTATAGCAAGCCTCGACGGAAATGGTTTTTTTGGTTGATCCGGTAATAAAAGCATTACCACAAGCACAAACAGCTTGGGCATCATCAAAGTAAGTTGGGTGGATTTTCGCTTTCATAAGATTTTAATTATAACACACGATTTAATAATCAAATAATCAAATAAATCAATAAACAAATAAATGTTTAAATGTATTAATAATTAAATAATTTAAATCATTTGATTATTTATTTGTAGTATTTGCTTATTTGTTTATTTAGTTATTGAAAGACTTTATCCCACTTTCCTTCTTTGATAATATCTTCAAGATTATGAAAACTTTTTCCAATTCGATGATCGGTGAGACGATTTTGGGGAAAATTATAAGTCCGGATTTTTTCAGCCCGGTCCCCTATCCCAACATTAATAACGTAGGAACTTCTCATACCTTTTTTCCTCTCCTCTTCAAGCTGATAAAGTTTTGCGTTTAGCAGATCAAGGGCTATTTTCCGGTTGGCTTCTTGAAATCTTTCCCGGCTGGCCGTAACTACAATTCCTGTGGGTCTATGAGTTAGACGAACGGCTGTCGAAACTTTATTGACATTTTGTCCTCCATGGCCTCCTGATCGATAAAACTGCCAGTCAAGATCATTAGGATTGATTCGAACATCAGATTGAGTAATTTGAGGAAGGACAACGATAATGCAGGTTGAAGTATGGATTCTTCCTTTTCTTTCCGTCTCGGGAATTCTTTGTACCCGGTGAACGCCGGTTTCGTTTTTGAAAAAATTGAAAGCACCTTCACCCTGAACCTTTATGGTGTTTTCGTCTAAATTAGCATATTTAAAGGCTCTTTTTTGGGCAAAACGTAAGTAAGATGATAGTAACTCTTGCATCCAAAGTTTTGATTCGTCTCCCCCGACTCCGGGCAGGGCTTCGATAATGGCGACGTTAGG
>CAZJKY010000137.1:0-1740 GCA_964546915.1 uncultured Gammaproteobacteria bacterium
GTTCTTTTCCTTGATTTTTCAGATAAATAATTTTTTGTGACAGTTCTTTTCCGGAAAAAGCATCATTTTTAATTATTGATTAATAATATCTAAAAAGGACTCAGCGCTATTATTATAAGTTAATTTCCTACTCCAATTTAATCCATTTTCTTGTAATTTATTGTATAAAGCTTTATTTTTGTAAAGCTTACCAATATTTTCAGCGAGATTTTCAGGAGTATTGACTTTACATATTAAACCCGTTTTATTATTTTTGACACTGTCCCGCAAGCCATCAATATTATAAACGATAGACGGAGTTCCTTGGCTGGCCGCTTCTGTTACTACTAATCCCCAACCCTCTTTAATAGAGGTGACTAATAAACAGTGACATTTTTGCATCAGTTTTTTCTTTTTATCTTTTGAGATATGACCTAAATAAATAATGTCTCGACGATAAATACTTCTGTGGATTAAATCAAACACTTGGGCAGCATACCCTCCACCGGGTGAACCGGCTATATAAAGTCTTAGATTTGGAATAGTTTTTTTAGCCATCTCAAAAGCTTTTATTTGATCAAGAGTTCTTTTCATTTCCCGGATATTACCTAAACTTAAAAGAGAAAAATCCTTAAATTTTTTTAAATTATTTAAATTATTTAGGGGTTTGATATCAATCCCAACGGGAATTATATTAATATTCTTATCCTTAAAACCGAATTTAAGCAAATCGTTTTTAGTACTTTGTGAAATAGTAATGACTTTTTTATTTTTTAGAAGCCAGAGATAAACCGGCTCGAAAATAAAATATCCAAACCAAGCAATAATTTTCGGTACTTGATAAAACCAGTTAATTCGGCAAAGCTGGTTAATGTAGATAATGGTATTTTTTTTGCCATATAAAGAAAAAAGAAATGGAATATTATTTATTTGTTCAATTACAATATCAGCGTTAATGTTTCTTTTATTCGTAAACCAGTAATGTCGAAATACAGTAAAATAGACTCTCCAATTATATGGACCGATAAAATTAAACTTTTTGCTCCCCATTCGGATATATTGAATACCATCAATTTTTTCAAATCGCTTGCAATTGGGAAAGGCTGATGACCAAACGGTAATATCATATTTATTTTTTAATTCTTTTAAAATATGATGGGAAAGAATTTCAGCACCACCTGCAAATGGAGATTTGATATCGCGCCAGGTAATCATCAGGAGCTTTTTTTTAGTTTTCATTTAAAAAATTATTTCTTAAAAATTAAATCAATATATTTTATTTCTTCTTCATCGATTAAAAAAGGTTGTACCTGTTTTTTAAGTTGCGGCAGTAACTTTTGGTTTTTTGCATACCAGTTTTTAAGCAATAACAAGTAATCATTGATGGTTTTTATACCTTTATCCTTTAAAAACGTTACTTTAAAATTTGGCTCGATATTGCGGGAAAGAAGCTTGGCAATATCGTATAAGTCTCTCCCTCTTTCCATTTTTCTAGTAAACAAAGCTCGGGTTTTAAAACTTAAAAGGGTTGAAGGGTCATAAGTAAGAGCTGTTTGTAAAAAACCAAATTTTGAAAAAATCTTTTCTATTGGTTTGACTTTGTCATGGGGAAAACTAAAATCAAATTTAATAACAAGTTTTTCTTCTATCATTTGGCTTATTTCAAGATCAAAAAGAAGCGTTTTATACTTAAAATAAGCAGTAGTTCCATTCCTTTTTGACTTAAGTTTAAGAACAACAAAACCAAACACACCCAACACA
>CAZJKY010000138.1:0-1721 GCA_964546915.1 uncultured Gammaproteobacteria bacterium
TTTAGTTTTTGATTGTCCATATAATCTTTATAAAATTTATAACTGTTATATATTTAATGATAGACTGTGATTAATTACTTTTCAATTCATTTTTTCGATATTTTCATCCATTTAGAATATCTTTCTTTAATCTCTTTTTTTCCTTTTTCAATCCGCTCATGTTTTAATAAAAGATCTTCGGGAACTGGTCTTTTGTTTTTATATAAATATTGGTAAACGGCTTCATCCAAAGCATCAATCGCTAATACCGAACAATGAATTTTAATCGGTGGAAGACCTTTGAGAGTATCAACTATATCATTTTTACTAACTTTCAGCGCCTCATCAATCGTTTTTCCTTTGACTAAATCAGTAATGACGGAACTGGTGGCAATTGCTGCCGCACAACCATAAGTCTTAAACTTAACACTAGTAATAATCTCTTTCCCTTTTTTATCTTTTTTAACAACAATGTAAAGATTCATCAAGTCACCGCAGATAATATTGCCGGCTTCACCAATGCCGTCGGCATCTTTAATTTCTCCATAATTATGAGGGTTGCGAAAATGTTTTAATGTTTGTTTTGAATAAATCATGTTTAAATTTTATAAACTGGTGAAATTTTTCTTAGTTTTTCAGTGCTTTTTTTTAATGTTTTTATTAAATAGTCAATATCTGATTTTGTCGTATGCCTTCCCAGACTAATTCTTACTGATCCATGAGCCCTAAAGGGTGACAAGCCGATCGCCAAAAGAACATGGCTTGGTTCTAAAGTTTTTGACGAACAAGCCGAGCCTGTTGAAACGGCAATTCCGTAATGATCTAACTCCAACATTAGAGATTCACCTTCAACGCCGGAAAATGAAATATTAATATTATTTGACAATCTTTGACTCGGATGACCATTTAGATGAGTATCTTTTATGTTGGATAAGATTTGTTTAATTAATAAATCTCTTAAATCGGTTAATCTGATTTTTTCTTTTTTACCTTCTTTTTTTAGTATTTCAATTGCTTTAGTAAACCCAATAATTCCTGCTACATTAACTGTTGATGAACGTAAATTTTTTTCCTGTCCTCCTCCATGAAGAATTGGATCAATTAGTACTCCCTTTTTTACGTAAAGCATCGCCACTCCTTTTGGCCCGTATATTTTATGGGAAGAAGCTGTCAACAAATCTATGTTTAATTGAGAAACATCAATATCTACTTTGCCAATGCTTTGACTAGCGTCAGTATGAAAATATACATTACTTTCTCTACATATTTTTCCAATTGATTTAATATCTTGAACTGTTCCAATTTCGTTATTCCCGTGAATTACAGAAACAAGCAAAGTATCTTTTTTAATTGTTTTTTTTAATTGATTCAGATCAATTAGTCCGTATTTGTTAACCGGCAAAAAATCTACTTCAAATCCCTGAGTTTTTAGCCAAAGACTGCTTTCTAAAACACAGTCATGTTCTACTTGAGTAGTAATAATATGCTTTTTTCTAAATCTATTAGCAAAAGCTGTTCCTTTTAAAGCTAAGTTATTACTTTCAGTCGCTGAGCCGGTAAAGACAATTTCTTCTGGTTTGGCTTTGATAAAATCAGCTATTGTTTTTCGACTTTTTTCTAAAGATTCATTAGCTTCTTGTCCAAAATTATGCAAAGAGGCAGGATTACCAAATTTACTATTAAAATAAGGCATCATTGCTTTTAGCACTCGCGGGTCAACCGGAGTAGTCGCAGCATAATCT
>CAZJKY010000139.1:0-1688 GCA_964546915.1 uncultured Gammaproteobacteria bacterium
TGTGTTGGGTGTGTTTGGTGTTTGTTTTTATTTTTAAAAATCACAACTAAAGGTATTAAAAAAAAGATATAGTTTAATAAATAACCAAAGCTATGAATTCGATTCTGCAGTTCGTTGGCGTTTCTATATAAATTTGAAAGTTTATAATTAAGATCTCTTTTTAATCTTAACTCAATTGTTTGTCCCTTTTCAGGTCCCTTAATAAAGTATGAGAAGGTCCATTTTTTTGCAACAATGTAACTGTAAAGAAAAATTGTTGAAGTAATAGTTACTCCGGCTACAATTGATAATAAAACGACTTTTAGATTTATTTGTTTATACTTTTTTAGCAAAAAAATTATTATTAATAATAAAGGTATGATTGAAGATAAAACGGCGCTTAAGGGTCTTATAATAAAAGCTATACCTAAACTGACTGCAGCGGGTAATAAATAACTTTGATTATTCTTTTTAATCGTCATGACAATAAATAAATAGAACAAGGATATAAATAAAAGAGAAGGGGCATGTGCCATGTAGGAACTTGCTAAAGATAGAAAATAATGTGAAGTTCCAATAATACCGACATGTATTAATGCAATTTTATTACTATTAAACAGTTCTTTAGCTAATATATATTGAACCATTAAAATCAATCCTCCTATTATAGGGACAGTAATCCACCGAATACCAAAAAGTTGTCCTATCATCAAAATAACACTGTTTCCAAAGGGTTGGAAATTCCAAAGCTTCCCATCATTTCCAAAAATATCCATCCAACTTATTCGAAAAAATTCAGGATTATTCGGTTCATTAACAAAAATATGTCCTAAAGCGAATATTTTTGCCTGAAATAGATAATTCATTTCATCACCAAAACCAGGCATAGTTTTGAATATTTTAATAAAAATAGATCCTATTACCAGTGTGCCAATCATAAATATAATAATGGGAAGCCATTTATTAAGAGGCTTGATGAATTTAAAAAAATCAGAATAAAATAAGCTTATTAAGCTTAACTTCTTATTATGATCTTTTCTTATTTTTATAAGAAAAATAATAATTAAATATAAAAACATTGAAATTGAAAAAGAAGAGATAAGTGGATTGACTATCAACTTTACCCAGGGTGAAATTATACTCAGAGAATACAACTTATAATCTTTATCCCAGACTTCTAAATTAGAATCAGGAATATTTGTTTCCAGTCTAAAGCGATCATTTATTGTCAAGGTAGATTTAAAAGGATTAAATTGAATATATTCATATTGCTCAAATTGATATTGTTTATATTGAATATCAGATGGATTTTTGTGAGTCAAAAGAAATAGGATTATTTTGTAAGCGTTATTTATAATGCCGCGATTACGGATCAAATATTGTGGCGTGGAATACCTCTGTTGTGGAAAGAAACGAATACTTATTTCAGGAGTATTCTCATATGGGATTACTATATTTTGATCAAGAACCTTGATAAATAAATTATTTTTATTTAAATAGACAGAATATTCTATAGAATTATTAGTAATTGAAGAAAACAAAAATATTATCGAAATAAAAAAAATAATTGTCCAAATTAAAGCAAAGGCATTTTTTTTGGACAAAAATATTTTAGAAATTTTTGACATACTTATATTTTTTTATAAATGAAAATTTTTGGGTGGTCATAGACGGTGAAAGATTCATCGGCAGAATCGTCATTAATTTTC
>CAZJKY010000140.1:0-1626 GCA_964546915.1 uncultured Gammaproteobacteria bacterium
AACCCTCTGTCTTCTCCTTGGCAAGGAGACATTTTACCGGTAAACTACGCCCGCATTGTAAATTTCCTTGAAAATATACAGTGTAAACAATAATGGTGTTTACACCTTAAAATTCTTGAATTTTAAGGTGCTGAGAGTCAGAATCGAACTGACATCTGAGGTTTTTCAGACCCCCGCCGTGACCACCTTGGCTATCTCAGCAATAGATGTGCGCTTGGATGGGATCGAACCATCGACTCCTACTTTATAAGAGTAGTGCTCTACCACTGAGCTACAAGCGCTAATTATAAACTAAATTATAATATAAAATCTAATTTTTATAAGTGGACCTACCGAGAATTGAACTCGGATCCTGGCAATGCGAATGCCATGTTTTACCGTTAAACTATAGGCCCTGTAAATTCCTTGAATTTACAGGGTAAACCCTGTATTCAAGTGCGCCCGACAGGAATCGAACCCGTATCATAGGTTCCGGAAACCTACATTCTATCCATTGAACTACGGGCGCTATTCGTTGCTTGTCCTCCGAAGCTAGTTAAGCGTAGGAGGAAACTACAGAGACTCCAAGATAACATATTATATCAAGATCAGGCAGCTATAATCCTAAAATAATCAATGCAAGAATAATTCTGTAGATGGCGAAAATATTCAAGGTGTTTTTTTGAAGATATTTGACAAACCAGTTGACAACAACATAAGCACTGATAAAAGAAACCAGAAAACCAATAGCCAATAAAACTAGATTATTAGACGAGATAACTAAAAGATTTTTTGATTTATAAAAATCATATCCTGCAGCTGCAAGAATGGTGGGTACAGCCAATAAAAAAGAATACAATGCTGACTCATCTCGCTTAAATCCCATAATCATCATAGTCAAAAGAACGATACCAGCTCGAGAAACTCCAGGAACAACCGCCAATGCTTGGGCTAAACCAACAATAACTGCTGTTTGATAGTTCAATCGATTAATCGATTGAACTAGTTTAATTTTTTTATTCTTAATCAAATACTCAATAATTAAAAACCCGACACCAAGAATAAAAAAAGCTCCTACCATTAAGTAATTAGAATCAAAAAAAACATTTTTAATAATTTTATAAAGTAAAAAACCAATTATTGCGGTTGGTACAAAAGAAGCAAACACTTTTGGGATAATCTTTCTATTTTCAAGAATGTATTTTATATAAATAATAATTACGGCTAAGATGGCTCCACTTTGGATAAAGACTTCAAAAAATTTTTGAAAGTCGGTTTGGGGTAAGTTTAAAAGTTTGCTGGTTAAAATAAGATGAGCCGTCGAGGAAATCGGTAAAAACTCGGTCAGTCCTTCGACAATTCCAAGGATAATTGCATGAAAAAAAGACATAAAATCAATTATAATTCATTTAATGAAAATTGCTTTAGTACACGATCAACTGCGAGAGTTTGGTGGTGCGGAACGTGTTTTGGTTTCTCTAAAAAAAATATTTCCTGAAGCCGATATCTATACCTCAACCTACGATCAAAAAACCCTAGGTAATCATGGAAAAGTTTTTAAAAACTGGAAAATCAATCTTTCTTGGTTTGGTAAAATTCCCATTATCAACAAACTTTACTCACCCCTAAGATTTCTTACTCCTCTAA
>CAZJKY010000141.1:0-1624 GCA_964546915.1 uncultured Gammaproteobacteria bacterium
GAATAGGTCAAGCTGGTTTTTTTCTAAAGTAAAACCGGCGGCTTGGGTATGTCCGCCAACATCGATCAAATATTTTTTTAGACTACGTAAAAAATTAGTAATGTGAAAAGAGGGGATTGAACGAGCAGAACCTTTATAGTTTCCGTTACTTTTTGTTAAAACTAAAGTTGGCCGGTAAAATTCTTCAGCGATTTTTGAAGCAATCAGACCAATGATACCTTCATGCCAACATTCAGAAACCAGAATAATTATTTTTGGTAATTTATCGCTCGCAGACAAATTTTTATTTCCTGCCAATGTGAGAAAGTCTGGTGTGTTTTTGAAGTCATCGACACAAGTGGCAGAAAAAAAATTTATCTGCTTCGCTTTCTTATATATGGCTAATCTTGCCTCATAAACAGATTTTTCCACCAAATCCTGTCTGTCTTTATTTGTTAAGCCAATATGCTTGGCCAATTTTTCTGCCCGTTTGACATCGGTTGTACAAAGCAATCGTAAAGCTTCAATCGCATGCTCCAGCCTACCGATGGCATTAATTCTTGGAGCTATAATAAAGCCGATGTCATAAGGAGTAATATCTTTATTTTCTATTCCTGACTCTTTAATTATTTGTTTGAGCCCGACTCGTCTTGTTTTTTTAAAAGCATCTAGTCCATATTTAACGATGGATCGGGAAGGGCCGGTAAGAGGGACAAGATCGGCGATCGTGCCAATAGCGGCAAGGGCGAGATAGTCAGTTTTAAAATTGAAACCTAATAATTCATTGTTAAATTGTTTCATTGTTACATTGTTAGAAAACGAATTGAATATTTCTTTTGCGAAAAAATAAGCAACTCCTGAGCCGGAAAGGGTTGGGATATGAAAAATCGCCTCGGCTTTTTTTGGGAGGGCTTTACCTTTCAAATGATGATCGGTAACGATAATTTTTATTCCCAGTGATGCTGCATATTCGATTTCTTCAACTTTGGTAATTCCATGATCAACGCTGATAATTAATGCCGGGTTAAATTGTTTTTTGACATTATCAATTCCTTTTTTGGAAAAACCATAACCTTCTAATTTCCGGTGCGGCACATAGGGCATGACTTTAAATCCGAGGAGGTACAAAGTTTCCCAAAGAATTGCTCCGCCGGTAATGCCATCGGCGTCATAGTCGGTATAGACAACAATCATCTGATTTTTTTCTTTGATTTTTTCAAGAATCTTTAGGACTTTTCTAAAAGATTTTTCATACAGACCAAAATCCTTAAGAGAAAGATTAAGAGGCGATGGGGGATTTAAGAATTCATCAAGGTTTTTGATGTGGCGGGATTTTAAAATTAGATTTACGATTTGGTCATTAGTTAGATTATCTTGAGATTTAATTTCGTTTTTGAAAGTAATAAGCATATTAGTTTTTATAAACATTGTTACATTGCTTCATTGCTCCATTGTTAAGAAATTAAAATTGTTTTTAACAATGAAACAATCGAACAATGAAACAATTTTGTAATGAATTATTATTCAAGTAATTTCTCTTCCTTCTCAACCGCCAACAAATTTGTTGACTCTAACTTCTGTCCCAATGAAGAAAATGTTTTTGTCACTTGAGAGCTTTGATTATAAGCGTTAGTGACATGTTTAT
>CAZJKY010000142.1:0-1621 GCA_964546915.1 uncultured Gammaproteobacteria bacterium
TGTGTTGGGTGTGTTTGGAAGCTTTAAAAAGAGGAAAACAATTTTTACCTCTGGAAACCGAGGTCCAGTTTATTAATGGAGATTTTCTTTCAACTGATTTTTCCGACGCTGATGTTATTTATATTACCGCTACTGCGTATAGTAAAAAATTATTGAAAGATCTTCAGTCTCGTCTAATTACTGTTAAACCTAGAACAAGAATAATTATTACTGACAAACAATTAGATCATAGACAGTTTTCTTTGGTGGATAAAATAAATCTTCCGATGAGCTACGCCGATGCAGATTTTTATGTTTATGAAAAAAAATAAAGTCAAATTTTGAAGATTACAGCTCGGAGGTGGGAGTAAATGTCGTATATTTTCGGTTTATATTGTTGTATAATACTAATCGATGAAAATAGAAACAGCAATCGTCACCGATTCCATTGCTTCACTTCCTCCGGAATTAGCTCGAGAGAAAAAAATTGATATTATCCCGGCGATAATTACCTTTAAAGATAGATCTTTTCGAGACGGAGTCGATATCGGAATGGAAGAGTTTATGAGATTATTAAAAGAATCCTCTGTGCTACCTACAACAGCTGCGCCTGCGCTTGGTGAATATATTAAAGTTTATGAACGACATCCTGGAAATATTATTTCAGTTCATCTAGGTAGTGGTTTTTCAGCAATTTTTAGCTCAGCCGAAGCGGCCGCACAAGAGGTTGGAGAAAGAGTTCATCCATTTGACACTGGCTCGGTATCTTTAGGAGTTGGTTTTATGGCGATAAAAGCCGCTGATTTGGCGATGCAGGGAGCGAAAGTCGAGCAAATATTGGAAGAACTGAATGACATGAGAGGACGAACAACAGTGATGGCTGCGCTGAACACATTGGATAATTTAGAAAAGGGCGGTCGGGCCAGTCGGGTTGAGAATTTATTTGGCAGCTTGCTACAGATTAAGCCGATCCTCGAGATAAAAAATAACGAATTTAGTTTAATAGAAAAACCAAGAACAAGAAATAAATCTCTTACAAGATTGGTCGAACTAACAGAAAGCTTGGGGCCTTTAGAGCAGGTAGCGGTTCTTCATGCTGATACTCCTCAAGATGGAGAAACTGTCGCCCAGGAGATTAGAAGATTTTACCCCGGTCAAATTATGTTAGGAAATATCGGCCCGGCTTTAGCAACTCATGGAGGATCGGGTATCGTGGGTGTCGCCGCTGTAAGAAAAAAATAAAGTTAAATTTTGAAGATTACATTATCTATCGTCTTTTATATCGTTATCTAACAATCTAAAAACATGCTTTTGTAGACTATAACCTACTGACAAATTGCTAAACATGTGATAAAAGTTATTTAATGTCAAAATTATTACCCTATCAAATATATTTTTATAAAACTTTTTCCGATAAAGAAATTATCACTGATTTTATCGATTCATTTTCTAATAAAATTGTTCTTAAAATCAAATCTGACATAAGATTACTTGAAGAATATGGACTTTCGTTATTATCGACTTCAAAAATCAAAAAAATAAGCGGTTTATCAAACCTTTATGAACTAAGAATAGAAACTAATGTTCAGATCAGATTATTTTTTGCTTTTGTTTCCCCCCACAACCAAACACACCCAACACA
>CAZJKY010000143.1:0-1590 GCA_964546915.1 uncultured Gammaproteobacteria bacterium
TGTTGTTGGGTGTGTTTGGTTTGTTTGTGACAAGTTGAGCCAGAGTTTCATAAAAGGGTCAAAATTAGTTTTATGCCCGTCGATGTTAATAAAAGATGCTCAGAATAAAAAAATCTCCAATCAATTCAAAAAAGTCGGAATAGTTCCAGTTTCATTGAGTCGGTTAAAAAATCCTAAGGAATATGTTCTAAACCTAAGATCCTTTATAAATGAGTTAAAAGGAAAGTGCGAATTTTTTATAATTCCTCATTCAAAATTTCCAGAAGATGCATGCTATAAAATTGGCAGGGATAACGAGATTAAATTATTGCTGTCCTCTAATCCTGGTATTATTATGGATTTCTATGCCGAAATGGATTTAATAATCGGTTCGCGAGGACATTCCTTAATCTTTGCAACTGGCCAGGAAATACCGTTTATTAGCCTCTCTTATAATATTAAATGCGATGAGTTTTCTAGGGATATTAATTACCCGAAAGAATTAAGTTTAAAAGCCAATGACTTTAGCGTATATGATCTGTTACAATCAATAGAATATCTGAGAAATAACTATTCTAAAGTAAAAGAATTGTTAATAAAAACAAAAGAAATAGCTTTAGAGCAGAATAAAAATTATGTTAGTGAGATTGCAGCTAAAATAAAAGCTAAATAAACATTATGTTAAAATTTTTTTATGTTTAATTTATTCAGAAAAAATACAAAAGAGATAAATCTCAATAGTTTGCAAAAAGAATTGCTAGAACATTTCAAGAATTTTTCAGGATTAAATGATATTTACATAAAAAATCATCTGCTTCGCAATAAGGGTTTTAGATATGAAGAAGAATATAATTTTAGGAAGCCAAAAAGCGTTGATGAGATTGACTGGTATTACAGAACTAATGAGAAATATGTTTTTGTTAACTTTATCCACCAAAATTGGAAATATATTGATAAAATAACAAATGGAAAAATCCTTGATTACGGGGCCGGAAGCGGAATAGACACCTTTTATTTAGCCAAAAAAGAAGGTTGCGAAGTTCATTATTTTGATATAAGCATCGTGCAGCAAGAATTTGTAAAATTTGTTATTAAAAATGAAAAAATAAAGAATATTTCAGTTGTCAGTCCTTATTACAATGGAAAATTTGATCCAATTAATTGTATACAGGAAGAATATGACGGAGTTTTATTTAGAAGCCTTTTGGAGCATATCCCTTATTATGACACCCTGCTCGAACATGTTACAAAGAAAGTCAAAAAAGGAGGAAAGATTTACGAAGCGTCAAAATTCGGTCACAGCAGTAAAGATCCTATGCATATAGCAGAAAAGAGGCCAATAGGCGAAATAATGTCAAAAAATGGATTTATGCTTGATTTTGCAGATAATAATCATAAAATATGGATCAAAAATTAAAGTTATATTTTGTCTGGCATTGGAATAAAAAAAGCTCTGAAGAACTTGAGGGAGCTTTTGCAGCATTCGATTCCCTAATTCATGCAATATCCTTATTAGAAAAAAACCCTGAATATCTAGTAAGGATATTAGCTTTGTCTGATATAAACAGGGGAGAATACAGAAGCGAAAAACAGGGCATAAATTATATTTTT
>CAZJKY010000144.1:0-1581 GCA_964546915.1 uncultured Gammaproteobacteria bacterium
AGCCTTCCGGATATTCCGGTGCGTCAATCTCATAAAGCCTGATTCTTTCTCCTTTCTCAGTGTCAAACGTGTCACCGTCTATAACTTTTTTGACTATCATTTCAACTCTGTTAGTTTTTTTAAATAGAAAGCTTTTATATTGTTTAAATATGAAAAAAAAATTCAAGGAAAAAGACAGGAAAGAAATCAATAATAAAAAGACAAATAATCTTCGTGATATTTCCATAATCTAACCATACTTTAAATTATTTTTATCTTCAGCCCAATTTTTTCGATTATTTCTGATATATTGATGGATTTTGAATTTTGAATTTCGGATAACGATTATTCCATGGACATGATTTGGCATGACAACAAATTCATCCAATTCAACATTATTTATTTAAAACCATTTTATCATCAACAATATTTCCAAAATATTCTTGCCTATCTTTTGTACAAATCGTCACATAATAATAACCAGATGATGAATAATCAAAATTATTTAAACGATTGGGTTTTCGATGAGGGATAACCATAGGAGAATTAGATTGTTAAAATAATCTATTTGTTTCGATATACCAAATTTTTCCTTATTTATTTTTGATATTTGATCTTTGATTTTTGATATACTTCTTTTATGTATATCCCCCGCCGCCTGCGATTTCGGACTCAATATACCAAACAAAAACTGATTGCCAAGCTGCTATTTCTTTTAACCGGGGCCGTCATCATTGGTTTTATTTTTTCCTTTGCCATCTTTGCCTGGTATGCCAAAGATCTGCCCTCCCCTTCCAAGCTTTCCTTGCAAACAGGCTACTCAACTGTCTTTTTAGATCATGATGGCAAAGTTCTTTATGATATGTATAAAGATAAAAATCGCGTTCCGGTTACTTTTGAGGAAATCCCAAAAACACTAAAAGAAGCAACTATTGCTATAGAAGATAAAAATTTTTATAAACATAAAGGCATTTCGGAAACCGGAATGATTCGGGCTGTTCTTAATATGTTTTTTGGAAGAGGATTACAGAGCGGATCAACCATCACTCAGCAGTTGATAAAAAATGTTTTATTGACTAATCGTCAAACTCTCACGAGAAAAATCCAAGAAATGATTCTTGCTTTTGAAGTGGAACGCCGTTATAAAAAAGATGAAATATTATTAATGTATTTAAACGAGTCTCCATATGGCGGTAGTTACTGGGGAGTGGGAACGGCCGCCAAAGCTTATTTTGGCAAGTCAGTCAAAGAGCTTAATTTAGTCGAGTCGGCCATTCTTGCCGGACTACCCCAATCGCCAAGTTTATACTCGCCTTTTATTGGCAAGGACCATGCTTGGAAAGGACGGACAAAAAATGTTTTGCGCCGGATGCGCGAAGATGCTTATATCACTCGTGATCAGGAAAATACTGCTTTAAAAAAAATAGAGCAAATAAAGTTTACCTCGCCAAAAATTTTGATTGAAGCGCCTCATTTTGTTTTTTATGTCAAAGACCAGATTGAAAACGAATACGGCTCAAAAATCATCGATCAAGGCGTCAAGATTAAAACCACCTTGTCTTTAGATGTCCAGCAAACAACAAACCAAACACACCCAACACA
>CAZJKY010000145.1:0-1548 GCA_964546915.1 uncultured Gammaproteobacteria bacterium
ATTAATTTATTAGAAACAATTATATGAAGAGTTTTCTTTTGATTCTTAATATTGTCTTGAGTGTCTTAATCGTTATTTTTGTTTTAGTTCAAGGAAAAGGGGCCGGTTTGGGAAGCGCTTGGGGCGGCGGCGGCGAAATGTTTCAAACAAGACGGGGAATGGAAAAAATAATCCTTTGGTTGACGATAATTTTTATCGTTATATTTTTAGCGGTTTCCCTGATTAATCTTTTTGTTAAATGAAGAAAAAAATATTCCGTTATTACTACTGGCTTTTTTTAGAGTTTATTAAGAAGTATTCCCGGCTGATTTTGATGAGTTTTTTTATTGGTTTTATCAGTCTGATCGGTTTTTTATCGGTTTCTCCATATTTAAAATTAATCTTCAATAAACAAGAAATAATTGGTTTAGTTGGCAACTATAATTTTACTAATCTACCTGACGAGGTAATGACAAAAGTTTCCAACGGTCTGGTGACGGTCAATGAAAAAGGGGAGATTATCCCGGTTTTAGCCAATTCTTGGGAAGTTAAAGACCAGGGAAAGCAGTATCGTTTTTATTTAAAAAATAATCTTCTTTGGAATGATGATAAAAAATTTAGCGCTTCTGATATTAATTATCAGTTTAGCGATATTAAGATAAAAGTGATTGATAAAAATGTGATTGATTTTTATCTGAATAAACCTTTAGCGATCTTTCCTACTTATTTAAACAAACCCTTAATTCGTCCGCCTTTAATCGGGATTGCCGGTTTTTATAAACTAGGAAGATTCAAAATTCTTAACGGTTCTCTTAAAGAATTAACTCTTGCTCCCAATACTAAAGATTTACTAACGATTAAGTATAAATTTTATAACAATGAGTCGGATTTGGTGACTGCTTATAAAAGAGGTGAGATTAATGAAATGACTCTGACAAAAAAATCTGTGGGTGATATTTTTGCCAACTGGAAGAATAGTCAGATAGTCAAATCGGTCAATTATACTCGCTTGTTGACTTTATTTTTTAATAATCAAAATAAGGCTTTTGCCAATAAAAATATCAAAGATGCTTTTTCTATGATGATTGATTATCAAAAACTAGCTGATCTGGGAGAGATTGCCCGTGGACCAATTCCGCCCATATCTTGGGCTTATAATCCCAATTTGAAAACAAATACTTATGATATTGAGACAGCGACGAAAATTGTTAAAAAAGAAATCGAAGCCACCGAATCAGCTCAATTAAATTTACTGACTTCTTATGATTATTATGACGCGGCTGATAGTATTGCTGCGGAGATAAAAAAGACCGGGCTAAAGATCGATATTAATATGATTTCTTATGATCGACCGGATAATTTTGATCTGCTTTTGGTTTTCTGGAAAGTGCCTCAAGATCCGGATCAGTATTATTTCTGGCACTCGACCCAAAAAGAAGGCAACATTGGCAATTATAAAAATGTCAAAATTGACAAACTTTTGGAGGATGGTCGGTCAACAATCAGCATTGAAGAGAGGGAAAAGATATATAAGGAGTTTCAAAAAATCATCCAGGACGACCCGCCAGC
>CAZJKY010000146.1:0-1525 GCA_964546915.1 uncultured Gammaproteobacteria bacterium
TATTAACTAGTAATAATAGATATAATGATTTCACTTTTTCTTTAAAAAATGATGAAAGTTTTCCTTTTGACGGAAAGTTTCTGCAAAAGGATCGTAATTCGCCCTTGTATTACGTATTTTATCCATATAAAATTCCAAGCTCTCGTTATGGTATTTATGGTAGTTATTATAATTGGGTAGAAAATAACTCCTTATACAGATGGCACTTTACTGGAGATAAAATAATTCCTTCGCACTCTTTTCCAAGAGTTATTATGGTTGATAAAACAAAAAACTATCTTTATCTCGCTCTTGATATAGATGACTATAAAGTGTCAAAGTTATCAAATGGATATCCAAGAGATGGCGAGGCAGTTACATCTGGTTTACCATGTTTAAAAGATTTTGGAATTGAAACAGAAAGTTGTCCTTTTATATATAAATATAGTTTCAGTCAATTTAATAATAAAATCTTTATGTTTATAGGTTCTGTAAGCAATCCATGTGTGTTATTAGAAATATACAAAACTGAAAATAACGATATTGTTTTTAGAGGTATGTATTCAAATGATTGTATATAATAAAAACAGTTGGATTCTTTTCCACTTAATACCAACTTCTCTGCATACCTCCAGACCCATCTTCTATTTTCTATTTGATATTTAATATTTAATATTTTATATTAGATTATATGATCTATCTTTATCTAGACCGCAATACGATTAAACTCCTTTATCTTAAAAAAACCATTCTTGGCCAACAAGAAACTTTATATTGTCAAAAAACCTATTCATCCGACCTGATCGATAAAGGAAAAATTACTAATATTGATTTATTGGCATCGGCAATCAAGGAAGTAATTTCTTCGTCAAATAAACCTGTCAATGAAAATCAGGTTTGTCTCATTCTTCCTCAAGAGTTTTTTAGTTTCTTTCGTACGACCGTCCCTTCCGATATTGCCGCCTCAGCTCTTAATTCTTTTATCAGTGACAAAGCCCGCTCAATTTTACCGGTTGACAATACCGATTTGGCCAGTGACTTTTTTATTCAGGAATCGGAAAATGAAAAAATCGTCACTTATTTTGGTATCAACCAAGAAACTCTCCTTAGTTTCAAACAGGCAATGACTTTGATTGATTTTAAAATCAACTCGATTATTCCCGATACCATGGCTTACTTTAAATTGTTTGAAAAAACTCTGCGAAAAGAAAAAAAAGAAACTATTCTTTATGCTGAACTGGGAAATGATATTTTAAGCGGATATTTATTTGACTCTTGTGGATTGATTGACGACAAAAAAATATCAATTAAATATTCCGAAGAAGATAAAATTGCCGATGTTCTTAAAGCAAAAATTGCTGAAATTGCCACTGACAAAAAAAAGATTAACCGGATTATTATCTCCGGAGAAAAATCAGATAATATCCGCCAAGATACTTTTACAAAATCAGTCGGTGTTTGGACTAATCCACTAAAGCGAATTGTTCCGACTTTTTATGAAGAATATTTAAAGATGATCATTCCTAAAGATGGAAAAGCTTTTCCA
>CAZJKY010000147.1:0-1524 GCA_964546915.1 uncultured Gammaproteobacteria bacterium
ATAACAGGGAACTTTAACTCTTTTTTGAGAATAAAATCTAAGTTATCTATTGATTGAAAAGCGGCTGTTGGAATATTATTGGCTAAAAAAATTTCCTTTGCTTTTGCTTTATTTAAGGAAAACGCGTGAGTTAGCGGGGAAGAACCAGTGTAGGGAATTTGGAGCATTTCAAGCATTGCCGGCATTTGTAATTCACGATCTTTTCCATATATTCCTTCCGCCAGATTGAAAACTAAGTCAATTTTTTTTCGAAGACGAAAAAGCTTGAAGTATGCTTTTTCATTTGCCTCAATCGGTAATATTTTAAATCCCAAACTTTTTAAGTGTTTTATCTGCCATTTAGTAGTTATAGGATCATCAAAATCTCCCTCTAATTGATTTCTATAATCCCTTGAAACTGAAAAATTATGACGGACATTGTATAAAAAAGCAATTTTCATATTGATGAAGTTTAATTTTCTGACGGCTGTTGGATCGGCTGAAGTAATTTATATAACTCTGCCTGCATCTCATAAGCCCGTTTTTTATTTTTCGCTAAAATGGTATATAAAAGTTGTTTTTCTTTCAAAGGTGCAGAAGAAGAAATTACCACCCCTTCTTTTTTCTTTTTATCATAAAGAATCGGTTGAATAATATCTATTATTTTTTTAAAGCTAACTGATTCTTGATTATTAAATTTATAGTTATTACGGTTCAAAACATAGACATCGGAAAAAAAATCTTCACCATATAAATCGTAAACTAATTTGTAAATATCAGTTCCTCCGGTATTTCTCGTATTTGACTCACAAACATAGATGTGTTTGTTGCTGGAAGCGATCAAGTCAATGTCAAAATGACCTCGGTATCCGGCTTCAGAATACTTTTCTGCTATAAAATAACCCGTATCAATAATTCTGGCCGCGGTTCTTTCATTGATGACGTCCTCATGAATATCCAATCCGTAATATTTACCTTCCTTAGTAATCATCATCATACAGTAATAAAGCATTTCAATTTTCCCGCTTTTGTGAATCTTAAACTCAATATTTGGATAAGCGCCCGGTGCCGCATAATTAACATTAATCAACTCTTCAATAATAATTGGAAATCTTTCCCAATAACCATCTTCACTCAATAATTCGTAAATTCTTTTCTCGCAAGATTTATAGTCTTTAGGTAGTTCGCCGTCCCGGAAGATTAACACACCATGGCCGCCGCTTCCTTTATTGGTTTTTAAAACCACACCTTTTTCTTTTATATAACGATTGGCGGCAATTTTGGCTGCGTCCAATTTACCAACACAGATAACGCCATCAGGCATAATAAAGTCTGGTTCAACCGCTCGGCTCTGTTGAGCCAGTTGTCTTATTCCGGATTTACTGCCAAAAAAATTGACGGTCCAAGCATTTTCCAATTCCGGCGCTTCCGGAGTCAAGACGTTTATTCCCAGCTGAATCATCCTTTCTTTTAACTCTAAAAATTCCGGAGAAGTCGCATAACTAATTAATGTCACTTTTTTATATTTTTTTGCCTTACTAATAA
>CAZJKY010000148.1:0-1524 GCA_964546915.1 uncultured Gammaproteobacteria bacterium
TTGACGATTTTGCCGGCGGTTTTATATTTTAGATCAAGATAGGCGGGGTGGCGAAGCAGGTTGCCGGAAAAAATATTGCGGGTGCCGATTTTATTTTTTTCCAGATACTCGGTTAGTTCATTTCTTGTAAAAGGAACACCAGGTCTGACAATGGCCGGAAAGCCAAACCAACAAGGATCTTCTTTTTTTCCCGTTTTCATCAGAATAAAATATTTCTCATACTTTTTAAAAAAATCATAAAGCGATTTGTAATTTTCTTTTCTTTTTTCAATGAAAGAGGGGAGTTTTTTCAGTTGAGCCACACCAATGGCCGCCTGAAAGTCGGTTGACTTCAAATTATAACCAATTTGGGAATAGATATATTTATGATCATATCCGAGCGGTAATTCACCAAGTTTCCAACCAAATCTTTTTCTACAGGTATTGTCTTTTCCTGTATCACACCAGCAGTCGCGGCCCCAATCTCTAAACTGTCTGATTGATTTATGAATAAGAGAATTATTAGTAACGACGGCTCCGCCTTCACCCATAGTGATGGCGTGCGCAGGATAAAAACTATAGGTTGAAATATCTCCGAACGAACCCACCAACTTTCCGTCGTATGTTGACCCCAAGGCATCACAGCTGTCTTCGATGACCCAAAGATTATATTTTTTTGCTAACTTAACTATTTTATCCAGATCAAATGGGATTCCCAAAGTATGGGCAACCATGATTAACTTAGTTTTTTTAGTGATGGCTTTTTCTATTTTGGAAACGTCAATATTTAAATTATCTAAAACGCAGTCAACAAATATCGGAGTCAAACCATATTGAATTCCGGGGTTGACGGTGGTCGGGAAGGCGACTGTGGTCGTGATAAACTCATCGCCGGCCTTCAGTCGTCTTTCTCCAAATACTTTTGAAGTCAGAGAAGCCAAAGCAACCAAATTTGCTGAAGAACCGGAGTTAACAAGTGAAACATAATTAACTCCAAGAAATTTTTTAAAATCTCTCTCAAATTCCTTGGCCCATTTTCCTTCCGTCCACCAACCCTCACGAGCTACAGAGATAGCGTTATTAATTTCTTCCTCATCAAAAACTTTTCCTGAAACAGGGATGTAAGTTTTGCCGGGGATAAATTTATTCATCTTTACAATTTTAACATTTTTATTTATTTTTAATATATCGATTGTATTTTATTGCTCTGATAATCTAATTTGACTATTTTGTTGGCTATAACCTACTGACAAAAGAAAAATAAAGGAGTAGACTTTTTATCGTTATTCATTTATTATTTATCCTATGTTAACTAAAGGCGATCTTGCAGCCATTCAAAAGATGTTTGATTCGTCAAAAAAAGAGACGGATGAGAGGTTTATTAGTATAGATCAGAGATTTGAGAGTATGGACAAAAGATTTGATAGTATGGACAAAAAGTTTGTAAGTATAGATAAGAGATTTGATAGTATGGACAAGAAATTTGAAGGTAAGCTTGATAAGCTTTCAGATCAATTACAACAAAATACCGAAGATCTTATTGAA
>CAZJKY010000149.1:0-1515 GCA_964546915.1 uncultured Gammaproteobacteria bacterium
AAGTTGGCTGATGGGATAAGGGATTAAAACCAGTACCAGTTGCATTAGCTACTGTTTTTTAAATCAAAAAAACATGTGTAAAGTTAAGTTTGTACAATACTTCTTCAACCGCTTTTTTTTCAATCTCAGTAGCCAGATATGGGACGGCAACAACTGCTCGCAGTACCGGTTTGATAATTTTATAACTACTTAAATAGTGATTAAGAGAAGTAGAAATAAAATATTGAATTAAAGCAAGATGAGCATCAAAGTTTGAAATAATTCCATTGGCAACCGGTTTGATAATTTTGATAAAATCAGGAGTTTTGCCGATGACTTTTTTTGCTTCACTACCATAAAAAATATAGTCTTTTGTTTTAGAATTCAACCCAATAATACTAGGCTGTCTCAAAATAATTCCCCGATCTTTTATGGCAATCCGAGTATTTGAAGTACCAAAATCAAAGCAAACATCGAATGAACTCAAAAAACTGGATTGGATTTTTTTTAAATTTTGAATAAAATTAAACATGATAAATAAAAATCAAAGATCAAAAATCAAAGATCAAAAAATATAATGCATAAATCTAACTTAATCAATTATATAAATAAAACTCTTGAGTTTTGTTACTATCTGCTTTTTTTAATTACTCCTTTAATTATGACTTCGGTTACCTCAGAACTTTTTGAATTTAATAAGATGCTTTTCATTTATCTTCTGGCGATCCTTATTCTTTCTATCTGGTTATTTAAAACAATTCTTACTAAGAAAATTATAATAAAAAAATCATACTTAGATATTCCAGTTTGGTTATTTTTCCTTTCACAGCTTATCTCAACTTTTTCATCAATTGATTTTCATACATCAATTTTTGGTTATTACGGACGATTTAATGGAGGTTTGTTATCTATTGTATGTTATATAGTTTTTTATTATGCCTTAGTTAGTAACTATCAGGATTTTAATAAAAATTATTTAACAGGGTTATTAAAAGCAGTTCTTATTGGTTCTTTGATAGTTATTTTGTGGGGGTTACCCGGTAGATTTGGTTATGATTTATCTTGTTTCCTTTTCAGTGGCCAGCTAAATAATAGTTGTTGGACGGCTCAGTTTAAACCGGCTGAAAGATTATTTTCTACGCTTGGTCAACCTAACTGGTTAGGTGCTTATTTAGCAGTGACATTTTTTATCGGTCTTTATTTCTTCTTCAAAACAAAAGATATTAAATACTTAATACTAAATACTATATACTTAATACTGAATTTTATTACCCTTCTTTTTACTAGATCAAGATCATCTCTAATTGCTGTTGGTATGGGTTTTTTAATTTTCATTCCCACCTATTTATTTTTGATTGAAAAAAACTTTAAAAAAGTTTTAGGAATTGGAGTTTTACTATTTTTTACTTTAGTGATTTGTAAGTCTGGTATACCTCAGATTGATCGTTTTTTTAATTTAAAAACCTATCAGCCAAAAAAGATAAGTACTCCAGTAAAGATTGAGAAAGCAACTCCAGTGATTAACTCCGATATTAC
>CAZJKY010000150.1:0-1507 GCA_964546915.1 uncultured Gammaproteobacteria bacterium
ACATCACCCAATTTTTTATCCAAAAAAAAAAAATTTTAAAATACCTACCACCCACTAACAAGCCCCGGCCTGTAAAAATGCCCATAATATTTTAAAGACGATTGAAGCCTCTAGTAGCGCAGATTTTGAGATTACTAAAAAAGTTTCTTTAGTTTTTAGACACATGCCTCTTTATCAGATCCATGACAAGGCTTATATATCTGCTTACGCGGCTGAAGCTGCTGGCAAACAGAACAAGTTCTGGGAAATGGCTGACTTGATTTTTACCAACAATAAATGGGAAACAAGCAAAAATCCAAAAAACGAGTTTATAAATTTTGCCAAAGAGCTGGGGCTTGATCTGGAAAAGTTCAAAAAAGACATTGATTCGTCAGAGGTTAAAAATAAAGTTGATGAGAATCTAAAAGAAGGAGAACAAATGGGAATTAGCTCAACCCCGATTTTTTTCCTCAACGGCCAAAAATTAGATAATCTAAAATCATTTGACGAATTAAAAACTTTGTTAAAAAATTTATAAAAAATGAATAAAAAAATTAATGTTGGCCTAATCTATGGAGGAAGAAGCGGAGAGCACGAAGTCTCTCTTCAATCGGCCAAATCCATATACGAAGCTTTGGATAAAAATAAATATAACGTTTATTTAATTGGAGTTGATAAAAAAGGACACTGGTTGCTCGGTGACCCGGCTAATTACCTTTTAAACGCCCAAAATCCGAAATTAATATCATTGAATAAAAGAAATAGTTCTTCTGTGGCCGCTGTAAATAAAGCCGAAAATTCAGAAATAATTTCTTTGGAAAACGGACAGAAAATGGGTAAAATCGATGTTTTTTTCCCAATCATTCATGGTACTTATGGCGAAGACGGTTCTTTACAGGGAATGCTTGAGATGCTGAATGTTGCCTATGTTGGCGCCGGAGTAACCGGATCGGCACTGGGAATGGATAAAGATGTGCAAAAAAGATTATTAAAAGAAGCCGGAATTAATGTGGCAAATTTTCTGGTCATTAAAAAAAACCATTTTAATAAAAACACAATCAAGGAGATACTTAAAAAATTTTCTTTTCCTGTCTTTGTTAAGCCGGCAAATCTTGGGTCGTCAGTCGGAATTTCCAAAGCCCATAATGAGAAGGAATTAAAAGCTTCCATTGACGATTCCTTTAAATATGATACAAAAATATTGATTGAAGAATATATTAAAGGCAGGGAAATTGAGTGCTCGGTTTTGGGAAACGATCGTCCGATTGCTTCTATCCCCGGGGAAATAATTCCTCATCATGAATTTTATTCTTATGAAGCCAAGTACATAGATGAAAATGGTGCCGGTTTAAAAATTCCTGCTGACCTACCAAAAGAAATAACAAAAAAAGTTCAAGAAATGGCAATTAAAACTTTCTTAACTCTTGAGTGCGCCGGTTTTGCCAGAGTTGACTTTTTTTTACAACCGGATAACAAACTTTATATCAATGAAATCAACACCATTCCGGGATTTACAAAAATCAGCATG